>JBEAPG010000008.1:0-15632 GCA_041164545.1 Bacteroidota bacterium | reverse complement strand
CTCTAGTGATTTAGATTTTTCACGAATTTCTATTACATCACCTGGCTTACATTGGTAAGAAGGAATATTTGTAACTACACCATTCACACGAATATGTTTATGCGTAACTAATTGACGAGCACTTCTTCTAGATGGAGCTACGCCCAATCTAAATACAGTATTATCCAATCGAGCTTCCAAAAACTTCAACAAGTTTTCACCTGTGATTCCTTTTTTACTCGCTGCTCTTTCAAAAGTTCTTGCAAATTGTTTTTCTAACACGCCGTACGTGTATTTAGCTTTTTGCTTTTCGGCTAATTGGATTGCATATTCTGACTTTTTACCTCTTCTTCTTGCATTTCCATGCATTCCTGGAGGGTAATTTTTCTTTTCTAAAGCTTTAGATGGTCCAAAGATTGGTTCTTTGAATCTTCTCGCAATCTTTGCTTTGGGTCCTCTATATCTTGCCATTGATTATTTTACTTAAACCGATTAATGATTATACTCTTCTTCTTTTAGGAGGTCTACATCCGTTGTGAGGCATTGGGGTCACATCTTTTATTGCTGATACTTCAAGACCTGCTTGGTTAAGTGTTCTAATAGCAGACTCACGACCTGCTCCAGGACCTTTTACCAATACTTCCACTTTTCTTAAACCTAAATCAACCGCTACTTTGGCACATTCTTGTGCGGCAACTTGTGCTGCATATGGAGTGTTTTTCTTAGAACCTCTAAAACCCATTTTACCTGCACTACTCCAAGAGATTACCTGTCCTTGACTATTGGTAATTGAAATGATAATGTTATTGAATGTTGATTTTACATATGCAAAACCATTGGCATCAATACTAACTTTTCTTTTCTTGGTAACTTTTCTACTTCCTGCCATTATCTTTTATTTAGTTGCTTTTTTCTTATTAGCAATTGTTTTCTTTTTACCTTTTCTGGTTCTCGCGTTATTTTTAGTACGCTGACCTCTTAAAGGAAGACCTTTTCTATGTCTTAATCCACGGTAGCAACCTATATCCATTAATCGCTTAATGTTAGTCTGCACTTCTGATCTAAGCTCTCCTTCTACTTTAAACTCACTACCAATGGTTTCGCGGATACCATTTATGTCGCTATCCGTCCAATCTTCGACTTTTTTATTTTCGTCTACTTCGGCTTTCTTTAAAATGTAAGAAGCTCTGCTGCTTCCAATACCGTGGATATAGGTAAGACCTATAACTCCTCTTTTACTTCTAGGTAAATCAATTCCTGCAATACGTGCCATGTTTATCCTTGTCTTTGCTTAAATCGTGGATTTTTTTTATTAATGACGTATACACGTCCTTTTCTTTTTACAATCTTGCAATCGCTAGATCTTTTCTTTACTGATGTTCTAACTTTCATTTTGTTATTTATATCTGTAACTAATTCTGCCTCTCGTTAAATCATAAGGCGACATTTCAACTTGCACTTTATCCCCTGGTAATATTCTGATATAGTACATTCGCATTTTACCGCTTATTGTAGCAATAATTTCGTGGCCATTTTGAAGCTTTACTCTAAACATTGCGTTAGATAATGCTTCAGTAATTACGCCGTCTTGTTTTATTGCTTGTTGTTTTGCCATTTTTTAAAGGGCTGCAAAATTAATATTTTTTATGTTCTTTACAAATTATCCTGTAATAGCCCCTCCAACTGAAGTTCTACCTTTTATTCTACCTGTTTTCATTAATCCATCATAGTGTCTCATAATTAAATACTGCTCTACTTGTTGCAGTGTATCTAATACAACTCCTACCATAATAAGTAATGAAGTTCCTCCATAAAACTGTGCAAACTGATCGTTTACACCAAACATTATCGCAAACACCGGAAATACTGCAACAAATCCTAAAAATATAGAACCTGGCAAGGTTATTCTCGACATTACAGACCCAATAAAGTTAGCTGTTTTTCTTCCTGGTTTTACACCTGGTATAAATCCACCGTTTCGTTTCAAATCGTCTGCAATTTGATTAGGATTAATAGTAATTGCTGTATAGAAATAAGTGAATAACACGATAAGTGTGAAGAACAACACATTATAACCCCATCCATAAGGATTAGTTAACCCTAACAGGAATGAACTGTCTTGTAACGCGGGTATCTGTGTTGCAGTTGCTGGTAAAAACATAAGTGCCTGAGCAAATATGATTGGCATTACGCCCGCAGCATTCACTTTTAATGGTAAATATTGACGAACACCACCCATTTGTCTGTTACCAACAATTCTTTTTGCGTACTGAACAGGAATTCTTCTTGTAGCTTGCACCAAGGCAATAACTGCTAGAATAACAAGAACCCAAATAACCATTTCAACGATTAATAGCATTACACCACTTCCACGGAAACGATCCATAATTTCAGCTAATAAAGAACCTGGGAGTCGTGCAATGATACCTACCATAATGATGATAGAAATACCATTACCAATTCCTCTATCCGTAATTCTTTCACCTAACCACATTGTAAACATAGTACCCGCTACAAGTACCATTGTGCCTACTATTAAGAATGTTGTCCATCCCATACCATCCCCATTTAATGCCATTACTGCTAATGGTTTTCCACCTGATGGTGATTTTAGGTTGATTAGATATGCAATAGCTTGCACCGCAGTAATTGCTATCGTTAAATATCTAGTAATTAAATTTATTTTTCTACGTCCGTCTTCACCTTCCTTCTGCATTTTTTGGAATGTTGGTACAGCAACGGTTAGTAACTGAATAACAATCGATGCAGAGATATAAGGCATAATTCCTAATGCAAATACCGAAACACGATCAAATGCACCTCCAGAAAATGTATTAATAAGACCAAGTAATCCCCCTGATTCTTTGCTACCATATACATCGGCTAAAACCAACGGATCAACACCTGGAATTACAATAAATGTTCCGATTCGGTAAACAACCAATAAAAGAACAAGATTTATAATTCTTGTTCTTAAATCTTCAATCGAGAAAATATTTTTAAGTGTACTTATTAATTTCTTCATAAATTAGATGGTTTCTGCTGAACCTCCTGCTTTTTCAATCGCTTCTTTAGCTGTTTTAGTATATGCGTGAACTTTTACTGAAAGTGTAGCTTTCAATTCACCACGACCTAGTATTTTAACTTTTTCCGACTTCTTAATCATATTTGCTGCGACCAAAGCATCATATGTAATTTCTGAAGCTTTAGTTTTGTCTGCAAAATCTTGAAGTCTGTCTAAGTTAATACCAACATACTCTGTTCTATTTGGATTTTTGAAACCAAATTTCGGAGTTCTTCGTTGGATAGGCATTTGACCACCTTCAAAACCCACTGATCTACTATAACCAGTTCTTGATTGTGCCCCCTTATGTCCTTTGGTTGAAGTTCCACCTCTACCAGATCCTTGACCACGAGCTATTCTTTTTCCTTTTTTTACTGCACCTTCTGCAGGCTTTAAATTATGTAATTCCATAACTATGCTTTTTCAACTTTTATAAGGTGTTCTACTTTCCTAATCATCCCTGCAACCGAAGGAGAATCTTCTATAACTCGTGCACGGTTCAATTTTCTTAAACCCAAAGCTTCTAAAGTTCTTTTTTGATCTTCAGGTCTTTTGATTGAACTTTTAACTTGCGTAATTTTTAACTTTCCCATTGTATTATCCGTTAAACACTTTATTTAAATCTGTTCCTCTTTGCTCTGCAACGGTATAAGCATCACGCAATTTTGACAATGCATCGATAGTTGCTTTTACCACGTTATGTGGATTTGATGAACCTTTTGACTTAGCCAAAACATCGTGAACTCCTGCACTTTCGAAAACTGCACGCATCGCACCACCTGCAATTACTCCTGTTCCGTGAGCAGCTGGCTTCATAAATACTTTACCTCCTGAGTACTTACCATACTGCTCGTGAGGAATAGAGTGATTAATGATTGGCACTCTGATAAGATTTTTCTTAGCATCTTCTACTCCTTTTTGAATAGCATCAACCACCTCACCTGCTTTTCCTAAACCGTGACCAACTATACCGTGACCATCACCTACTACTACAATAGCATTGAAGCTAAATGTTCTACCCCCTTTTGTAACTTTCGCTACACGGTTTATATTTACTACGGTCTCTTTTAATTCAAGATCCGTTGTTTTTACTGTTTTTAATGTTTGCGTTGCCATAATCTTAGAATTTTAATCCTCCTTCTCTTGCTCCTTCAGCTAAATTTTTAATTCTACCGTGGTATAAGTATCCATTTCTATCAAATTTTACCGCTTCTATACCATTTGCAGTAGCTTTTTCAGCAAGTAATTTTCCTACTTCCTTTGCAACCTCTACTTTAGTTCCAGTAGTAATACCCGCAGAAGAACTAGCTACTAAAGTTACTCCTTTAGTGTCATCTATAATTTGAGCATAAATAGCCTTGTTGCTTCTAAACACACAAAGTCTTGGAAGTTCGGCAGTACCTAATACTTTACCTCTTATTCTCTTTTTTATTTTAGCTCGTCTTGATGCTTTATTTTTAATCATTTTGCTCTTACTTTTAATTATTTAGCCGAAGTTTTACCTGCTTTTCTTCTTAGCACTTCATCCACAAACTTGATACCTTTTCCTTTGTATGGTTCAGGAGCTCTCAAGCTTCTAAGTTTGGCTGCAACCTGACCAACAAGCTGCTTATCCATACTTTCAAAAGTTACTTTTGGTGGTTTACCTTTTACTGTCTCTGCGGTAACTTGAACTTCATCTGGAATTTGCATAAAAATGGTATGCGAAAAACCTAAGTTAAGCTCAAGCAACTGATTTTCTGTTACAGCTGCTCTATATCCCACACCTACCAATTCTTGTTCAAGTTTAAAACCTGTACTAACGCCAGTGATAGCATTTGAAATCAGTGATCTATATAAACCGTGTTTTGCTTTTTCTTCCTTTGTTTCTCCGTTTCTCTCAACAACAACATTGTCGTCTTCAATTTTCACATTTACTAAGTGAAATTCTTGAGAAAATTCGCCTTTAGGTCCTTTAGCAGTTACCACGTTATTGTCAATCTTAACTTCTACTCCAGCTGGAATTGCAATTGGGTTTTTTCCTATTCGTGACATTTTGTTAAATTTCTTTTTCTGTTGTTATGATACGTAGCAAAGTACTTCTCCACCTACGTTTTCGCTTCTTGCTTCTTTGTCTGTCATTACTCCTTTTGAAGTTGACACTATTGCTATACCCAGTCCGTTTAAAACTCGAGGTAATTCTTCAGCACTTTTATATTGTCTCAAACCAGGCTTACTTACCCTTCTAAGTTCTCTGATTGCAGATAATTTAGTGGTTGGGTGGTATTTAAGTGCTATTTTGATAGTACCTTGAGGACCTGCTGCTTCATCAAACTTATAGTTCAAAATATACCCCTTATCAAACAATACTTGCGTCATTGCTTTTTTAAGGTTTGAAGCAGGAATATCAACAATTCTATGATTTGCTTTAATTCCGTTTCTAATACGGGTTAAAAAATCTGCTATTGGATCTGTAATTTTACTCATCGCTATTTACCAACTTGCTTTTGTTACTCCTGGAATAAGGCCTTTTGAAGCCATTTCTCTAAATACGTTTCTTGAGATACCAAAATCTCTCATATACCCTCTTGGTCTGCCTGTTGCAGAACATCTATTTCTTAATCTTGTCGGTGATGCATTTCTAGGAAGCTTCTGTAATGCTTCATAATCTCCGGCATCTTTTAGAGCAGCTCTTTTAGCAGCATAGGTCTTAACCGCATGCTCTCTTTTACGCTGTCTCGCTTTCATTGATTCTTTTGCCATCTTATCTTAATTCTTTGTAAATGGTAATCCTAATTCTGTTAATAAACTGTGGCATTCTACATCCGTTTTTGCAGTTGTTACAAAAGTGATATCCATACCGTTAATTTTTGACACCTTGTCAATATCTATCTCTGGGAAAATGATTTGCTCAGGAATACCCATTGAATAGTTACCTCTTCCATCAAATCCTTTGTCGCTAATTCCTCTAAAATCTCTTACACGAGGTAATGAAACTGAAACCAAACGATCCAAAAATTCGTACATTCTATCTCCACGCAAGGTCACTCTACACCCAATTGGCATATCCTCTCTAAGCTTAAAGTTAGAGATTGCCTTTTTAGAATATGTAGGAACTGCTCTTTGACCAGCAATAATACTCATTTCCTCTACCGCAGTATCTACCAACTTCTTATCAGCGACACCTGCACCAATTCCTTGGTTTAAGCATATTTTACTTAGCTTAGGTATCTGCATTACATTTTTATATCCGTGCTTTTCTTTAAGCTTAGATATAAGGTCTGTTTCGTATGCTACTCTTAATCTTGGTTTCATCTTAATTCTTTATAAAATCGCCTGTTTTTTTAGAATATCTCTGCAATTTTCCTTGGTCATTTCTCTTTCTTCCTACTCGTGTTGCAGTACCATTAACCACAACTTGTAATTTAGATACTCTTACTGGAGCTTCTAATTTTACAATTGAACCATTAGGATTATCTGCGTCTGGTTTTCTGTGTTTTGTAACCATATTAACACCATCAACTATGGCCGTTCCTTCTTTAAGGTTGACCAATTTGATTTCACCAGTCTTGTTTTTATCGTCTCCTGAAAGCACTTTTACAGTGTCTCCTTTTTTTACGTGCAATTTCGGGATTTTGTTAAATTTTCTGTTCATCGCTTATAATACTTCAGGTGCTAATGATACAATTTTCATAAATTTCTTATCTCTAAGCTCTCTGGCTACAGGACCGAAAATACGGGTAGCTCTAGGCTCGTCTTGAGCGTTTAATAAAACGCAAGAATTGTCGTCAAATCGAATATAAGATCCGTCAGGACGTCTAAATTCTTTTTTTGTTCTAACCACTACAGCACGAGATACGGTTCCTTTTTTCATGTTACCAGAAGGCATAGCATCTTTTACAGTAACAATGATTTTGTCACCAACGCCTGCGTATCTTCTTTTTGTACCTCCAAGCACTCTAATACAAAGTACTTCCTTCGCACCGCTGTTATCAGCTACTCTTAATCTTGATTCTTGTTGTATCATCTTATTTCGCTCTTTCTACAATTTCTACTAATCTCCAACGCTTATCTTTACTCAAAGGACGAGTCTCCATAATGCGAACTATGTCGTTCTCATTACACTCATTTTTTTCATCATGAGCTTTGAATCTTGCCGTAGATTTAACAAACTTTTTATACTTAGGATGTTTAACCTTACGCTCAATAGATACTGTAATGGTTTTATCCATTTTATTGCTTCTAACAATACCTACTATTTCTTTTCTGCTATTTCTTTCCATTATCCTAAGCTTTTACTTTTTCAACTCTACGACTGTTAATCTCTGTCAAATATTTCGCAACTGTTTTTCTCGCTTGTCTGATCTTGTGAGGATTTTCAATTGGAGATACAGCATGACTGAATTTCAGTTTCTGTAATTGAGCTCTCTCATCCTTAAGATTTGCGTGAAGCTCCTTGTCAGTCATATTTTTAATATCTTGATATTGCATAATTAAGCACTATAATCTGGTCTAACTACAAATTTGGTTGTTACAGGAAGTTTTTGTGCCGCAAGACGCATTGCCTCTTTAGCTACTTCTAAACTAACGCCATCTACCTCAAACATAATTGTTCCTGGTTTGATAACGGCCACCCAATATTCTGGTGATCCTTTACCTTTACCCATACGTACCTCGGCAGGCTTTTTAGTTACTGGTTTATCAGGGAATATTCTAATCCAAACTTTTCCCTCTCTTTTCATATAACGATTCAAAGCAATCCTCGCAGACTCGATTTGTCTTGAAGTTATCCAATGAGGCTCTAATGATTTTAAACCAAAATCACCAAACTCAATTGTATGACCTCTACCCGCAATACCTTTAACTCTGCCTTTCTGACGTTTTCTATATCTAACTCTTTTTGGAGATAACATGACTCAATTTTTTTATTTGTTAATTCTTCTTCTATTTCCGCCTTCTCTTGGGCCACCGCCGCCTCTTCTCTTCTCTCTTTGTTTTGGCTCTCCCATTCCCATATTTATAGATAAGTCACGTTTACCGAAAACTTCTTCTTTAAATATCCAAACTTTGATACCAATCTTACCATATACTGTAAGTGCTTCAGATAAAGCGTAATCTACATCCGCTCTGAACGTATGCAATGGAATTCTACCCTCTTTAAATTGTTGGGTTCTCGCCATCTCAGCACCATTCAATCTTCCAGAAATCATTATCTTAATTCCTTGTGCACCCATTCTCATTGTAGAACCTAAAGCCATTTTAATTGCTCTTTTAAAGTTTACTCTACCTTCAATTTGTTGTGCGATTGATTGACCTACTAGCACAGCGTCTAACTCAGGTCTTTTAACTTCAAAAATGTTAATTTGAACATCCTTTTTAGTTAATTTTTTAACCTCTTCCTTTAGTTTATCTACTTCAGAACCACCTTTACCAATTACAATTCCTGGACGAGAAGTGTGAACAGTAATTATGATTCTCTTCAACATACGCTCAATCAGAATTTTTGAGATTCCAGCTCTAGGAAGTCTTGCATTAAGGTATTTTCTGATTTTGTGGTCTTCAGCTAGTTTTTCACCAAACTCTTTTCCCCCGTACCAGTTGCTTTCCCAGCCCCTAACGATACCTAATCTTAAACCTATTGGATTAACTTTTTGTCCCATTTCTTATTCTTCTGATTGTGCTTCTTCTGTTTCTACAACTCCCATCGTATCAACAACAAGTGTTACGTGGTTTGATCTCTTTCTAACTCTATGAGCTCTTCCTTGAGGTGCAGGCTGAATTCTTTTCAACATTCTTCCTGAGTCAACTGATACTCTTTTTACAATAAGTCCGGTTTCCTCATCTACACGTTCATCGTTTACTTGTTGCCAATTTGATATTGCTGATTTAAGTAATTTCTCAACTTTTTCAGCATATACTCTTTTTTGACTAAACTTCAATACATTCAAAGCATCCTCCACACGCTGACCTCTAATTTGGTCTACCACTAGTCTCATTTTTCTAGGAGACATTGGACAATTATTTAATTTAGCTATAGCTTCCATTTCTTATCCTTTTTTAACTGGGTGACCTTTAAATGTTCTAGTTGGTGCAAATTCTCCAAGTTTATGACCTACCATGTTCTCTGTTACGTAAACTGGAATAAACTTATTCCCATTATGCACAGCAAAAGTATGTCCAACAAAGTCTGGAGTGATTAATGATCCTCTGCTCCATGTTTTGATAACTGATTTCTTGCCTGACTCCGTCATCACATCAACTTTACGCTGCAATTTGAAGTGAACAAAAGGTCCTTTTTTTAATGATCTTGGCATAATCTATTTTTTCTTTCTTTCTAAAATTAATCTAGATGTGTTTTTCTTTTTGCTTCTTGTTTTCAAACCTTTTGAAGGTATACCGCTTCTGCTTCTAGCTTGTCCACCTTTAGACTTACCTTCACCACCACCTTGTGGGTGATCTACTGGGTTCATCGCTGCCGGACGTGTTCTTGGTCTTCTACCTAACCATCTACTTCTACCTGCTTTACCAGATATTTGTAACTGATGATCTCCGTTAGATACTTCCCCTACAGTTGCTAAACAAGCTGTAAGTATCATTCTATTCTCGCCGCTTGGCATTTTTACTACTGCATATTTACCATCTCTCGCAAGTAACTGAGCACTTGTACCTGCAGATCTGCAAATTTCAGCCCCTTTACCTGGTTGTAACTCTATATTGTGAATAGTAGAACCAAGTGGAATTTCTTGCAATGGTAAAGCATTCCCTACATCAGGACTAACACCGCTACCACTATGTATTTTTTGACCAACTTTTAATCCTTTAGGAGCAATAATGTATCTTTTCTCTCCGTCAGCATATTGAACTAAAGATATAAATGCCGTTCTGTTCGGATCATACTCCAACGTCATTACTTCAGCTTGCTCAAACTTGTTTCTTTTGAAGTCGATAATACGGTATCTTCTCTTATGTCCACCACCACGGTTTCTCATAGTCATCTTACCTGTATCATTTCTTCCTCCAGATTTTTTAAGTGGAGCTATTAAACTTTTTTCTGGCTTACTTGACGTAAGTTCGTCAAAAGTAACAGCAAGCTTAAATCTTTGCCCTGGCGTTACTGGTCTTATTCTCTTTATACCCATTTCCTTCTACTTATTAAATATTCTCGTAAAAATCAATTGTTTGCCCATCTTTTAAGCTAACAATAGCTTTTTTAAAGTTAGACGTTCTACCATTAGAAACACCTGATTTTGTAAATCTTATTTTTCTTTTTCCTGCTACAACTAGAGTTCTGATTTTCTCAACCTCTACGTTATACATTTTCTCTATTTCAGCTTTAATTTCAGTCTTATTTGCTTTTGTATCAACAACAAAACCATATTGGCCTTTTTGCTCTCCTAAAAGCGACATTTTTTCTGTAATTAAAGGTTTTACAAGTATTGCCATCTTAGTTAAATGTTTCTTTTAATTGATCAATTGAATTATTTACAAAAATGATACTGTTAGCATTTAAGATACTATATGTATTTACATCTGCCGCTTTTAAAACTTGTGTATTTGGTAAGTTTCTAGCAGATAGATACACATTGTTATCATAGTCTGGCAATAAGAACAACGTCTTTTTGTCGTTTACTTTTAAATTGCTTAATATATCTTTAAACTGTTTGGTCTTTGGTGATTCCATTGCTATAGCATCTAAAACCATAACTTCGTTTCCTTTAGCTTTGTAAGAAAGAGCTGATTTACGAGCAACTTGCTTTAATTTTTTATTCAACTTAAAGCTGTAATCTCTTGGTCTAGGACCGTGCATTCTACCTCCACCAACAAAAACACCAGATTTAATACTACCCGCACGAGCAGTACCTGTACCTTTTTGCTTTTTAAGTTTTCTGGTAGAACCTTTGATATCTCCTTTTTCAGTAGCAGAATGTGTTCCTTGTCTTTGATTAGCCAAAAACTGTTTTACATCTAAATAGATCGCGTGATCGTTTGGTTCTACACCAAATATTTCGACTGGCAAAGTAACTTCTTTCCCTGTTTCTGCTCCAGACGTATTTAATACTTTAACTTTCATTTTATTTTTCGATTACCACGTATGAACCTTTATGACCCGGAACCGCACCGCTAACAACTAAAACATTGTTATCAGTATCAATTTTTAACACTCTAAGATTTTGCATTTTCACACGCACTCCACCCATTCTACCTGCCATACGAGTACCTTTAAATACTCTTGAAGGAGTAGAACCAGCACCTAACGATCCAGGAGCTCTCAGTCTATTGTGCTGACCGTGAGTACTTTCCCCAACACCGCTAAATCCGTGACGTTTTACAACACCTTGAAATCCTTTTCCTTTAGAAGTTCCAACTACGTCTACAAACTCACCAAGTTCGAATATTTCTATTCCGAAAGTATCTCCAAGATTAACTTCATTGTCAAAATCTCTAACTTCCATTACTACTCTTTTAGGTGAAGTTTTTGCTTTTGCAAAATGACCTTTTTCTGGAGCATTTGAACTCTTCTCAGGTTTATCTAAAGCTGCAATTTGCACAGAGTTATAACCTTCTTTATCAGCAGTTTTAATCTGTGTAACCACATTTGGTTCTGCAGCGATTACTGTACAAGTCTCTTTTTTACCCGTTTCGGTAAAAATAGAGGTCATACCAACTTTCTTTCCTATAAAACTTAACATCTCTCCTTAAACTTTAATTTCTACGTCTACACCACTTGGTAATTCAAGTTTCATAAGTGCATCAACAGTTTTAGCACTTGAACTATAAATATCCATCAATCTCTTGTAAGAACATAATTTAAATTGTTCTCTAGCTTTCTTGTTTACGTGAGGGCTTCGTAACACAGTAAATATTTTTTTCTGTGTAGGAAGTGGAATTGGTCCACTCACAATCGCACCTGTAGCTTTTACAGACTTTACGATTTTTTCAGCTGATTTATCAATCAAATTATGATCGTACGACTTTAACTTGATTCTTATTTTTTGATTAACCATTTCTATTTATGCTTTTGCTGTTCCTTTAACTTTCGCAATTATTTCCTCGGCCAAACTATTTGGTACGATTTCGTAATTATTAAACTCCATTGTTGATGTCGCTCTACCTGAAGTAATTGTTCTTAAATCAGTAACATAACCAAACATCATTGATAATGGTACTAATGCTTTAACTACTTGAGCACCACCTTTTTCACTCATTCCTTGCATTTGACCTCTTCTTCTGTTCAAGTCACCAATAACGTCACCCATATTTTCTTCTGGTGTAATAACCTCCAATTTCATTATAGGTTCCAATATAACTGGTTTTGCTTTTTTACACGCTTCTCTGAACGCGAACTTAGCTGCAACCTCAAAAGATAGTGAGTCAGAATCCACAGGGTGGAAAGATCCATCAAACAACCGTACTTTCAAGTTTTGAACCTCATATCCAGCTAAAGCACCATTCTTCATAGCCTCTTTGAATCCTTTTTCAACAGCTGGTATGAATTCTCTCGGAATAGCACCACCAACAATTTGATTTATAAACTCAAGCCCTTCTTTACCTTCATCACCTGGTCCAATTTCAACTTGAATATCAGCAAACTTACCACGTCCACCCGATTGTTTCTTGTATGTTTCTCTGTGTGTAACGAAGTCAGTAATTGTTTCTTTGTAAGCTACTTGTGGAGCTCCTTGATTCACTTCTACTTTAAACTCACGCTTCAATCGATCAACAATAATCTCTAAGTGTAACTCACCCATTCCTGAAATTACTGTTTGACCTGTTTCCTCATCTGTTTTTACAACAAACGTTGGATCTTCTTCAGCAAGTTTACTTAAACCCATACCAAGTCTGTCCATATCACCTTGTGTTTTAGGCTCAATAGCAACCCCGATAACTGGATCTGGGAAATCCATAGACTCCAGAACTATAGGTGCATTTTCAGCACACAAAGTATCTCCTGTTCTAATATCTTTAAATCCAATTAGCGCAGCAATATCTCCAGCCTGAAGCTTTTCAATCTGGTTTTGCTTATTAGCGTGCATTTGGAAGATACGTGAAATACGCTCTTTCTTATCTGTTCTTGTATTTAGCACATATGAACCTGACTCTAGAACACCTGAGTAAGCTCTTGTAAAGCACAATCTACCCACAAAAGGATCTGTAGCAATTTTAAACGCTAGTGCAGCGAATGGGTCATCAACACTTGGCTTTCTAAATGTAGGTTCCTCTGTTTTAGGATTTGTACCTTCAATTGACCCAATATCTAGTGGCGATGGAAGAATTTCCATTACCATATCAAGCATTGCTTGTACTCCTTTATTCTTGAATGCAGAACCACACATCATTGGAACTACTTTTCCAGAAATAGTAGCTGCTCTAAGCGCAGTTAATATTTCTCTTTCAGTTAATGACTCTGAATCCTCGAAGTATTTTTCCATTAACGATTCATCAAACTCTGCAACTGCCTCTAGTAATTCCTCTCTTAGCTGTCTAGCATCTTCAATTATATCATCTGGAATTGGAATTTCTTGAAAAGTCATTCCTAAATCTTCTTCATTCCAAGTAATTCCTCTAAAGTTAATTAGGTCAACTACACCTTTAAAACTATCTTCAGAACCAATGTTTAGCTGAAGAGGTAAAGCATGACTTCCTAACATTTCCTTTACTTGGGCACAAACTTTTAAAAAGTCCGCACCTTGTCTGTCCATTTTATTAACGAATCCGATTCTTGGAACGTTGTAGTTATTAGCAAGTCTCCAGTTTGTTTCTGATTGAGGCTCTACACCGTCAACTGCACTAAACAAAAATACAAGACCATCCAATACACGTAAAGATCTGTTAACCTCCACGGTAAAGTCAACGTGACCTGGGGTATCGATAATGTTTACGTGATATTCTTGTTGTCTATAATTCCACTTAAGAGTAGTAGCAGCAGAAGTAATCGTTATACCACGCTCTTGCTCTTGCGCCATCCAATCCATTGTGGCAGCACCATCGTGCACCTCTCCTATTTTATGACTAACGCCACCATAGTAAAGAATACGCTCTGTGGTAGTAGTTTTCCCTGCATCAATGTGAGCAGCTATACCAATATTTCTTGTGAATGTTAAATCTCTTTTTGCCATCTCTGTTTATACTCTAAAATGTGAAAATGCTTTATTCGCTTCCGCCATTTTATGCGTATCCTCTTTTTTCTTCACTGATGAGCCTTCCCCTTTAGAAGCAGAAATAATTTCTCCAGCTAATTTATTAGCCATTGATTTTTCGTTTCTTTTTCTTGAATAGTTAATCATCCATTTTATGCCTAACGAAACTTTTAACTCTGGCTTAACCTCCATTGGAATTTGAAAAGTTGCTCCACCTACTCTACGGCTTTTCACCATAACAGAAGGCATAACATTATTCAATGCTTTTTTCCAAGTCTCAATACCTGGTTCTTCTTCAATTTTTTTATCTACAATATCAATTGCTTCATAAAAAATCTTTCGAGCGGTTTCCTTCTTACCTTGCATCATCATGTTATTGATGAATTTTGAAACCAAGACATCATTGAATCTTGGGTCAGGAATAATCTCTCTTTTTCTAGCTTTCGACTTTCTCATTATTTCTTAGCTTCTTTTGGACGTTTAGCTCCATATTTACTTCTTCTTTGTGTTCTGCCTGCAACACCAGCGGTGTCTAATGCACCACGTACAATGTGGTATCTTACTCCCGGCAAATCTTTTACTCTTCCTCCTCTTACAAGCACAATGCTGTGCTCTTGCAAGTTATGACCCTCACCTGGGATGTAGGCATTAACCTCATTTCCGTTGGTAAGTCTTACCCTAGCAACTTTTCTCATTGCAGAGTTTGGTTTCTTAGGAGTGGTAGTATAAACCCTAGTGCAAACACCTCTTCTTTGAGGGCAAGAATCTAAGGCTCTTGACTTGCTCTTTTTTGTGAGCTCTTTCCTTCCTTTACGTACTAATTGTTGTATTGTAGGCATATATATTTTTCCAATTTCTAAAAAGGTCTGCAAAAGTACTATTAAAATAGAAGTTTGCAAGGCCTTTAATAAAAAAAATACAGAAAGGTTTTTTGCAGCTAAATTGACAGCTTTAAATGTAACGTCAACGTACACTAAGACTCATTTTTTATTGTTTTGACATCTCAATCAATAGCCTTAATGTTGTGGCAAAAATATGCTCAAATACATTACCAGCCAGAATATAAATCGTAAAAGTTGGCAAAGGCTTGTATTGAATAGTGAAAATTCATCCATTTTTTGTTTTGATTGGTACTTAGATGCATTTTGTATTTGGGACGCAATTATCTTAGATGATTATAAAGGTGCTATTGCATTACCTATAAGAATACAATTCGGACATAAATTTCTTTATCAACCCTCATTTATTCAACAATGTATTTGGTTTGGCGAACCTCCAAACAGAAATCAGCTTCTATCCCTACTAAAAAAACACTTTCATAAGATTCATTTTAACACCAATATTAGTTTCGAAAACTCTAGAAATCGAATAAATCTTGTACTTCGATTAAATGACTATAACAATATAGCAAAGAATTACAGCAAATCAGTTGCTAAAAACATACGGAAGGCCCAACGTAGTAATATAGAAGT
>JBEAPG010000007.1:0-15779 GCA_041164545.1 Bacteroidota bacterium | reverse complement strand
TGGAGATACTTTAGATATTTTTGGTATCATTGGAAATGACCCGGGAACAAATTGGCCTGTAGGAACTGGAGCAACTTCTGAGTTTACTTTGGTGAGAAAAAATACGGTTAAAGCGGGTCAAAAAGATTGGTCTGTCGGAGCAACAGAGTGGGATGTTTATGCCCAAAACGATACAAACTATATAGGTTCACACACCTCAGATTGCCACTTGCCATCAACTCCGGTTGTTGCCTTTAAATCTGCCACTATGAAAGTGGACGAAGGTTCAGGAACCGTAGATATTGAAGTTACTATAACTGGAGCTTCTACTTCTACCGCTACTTCTGTATTAGTCTCAATTACAGGCGGAACAGCAGTGTCAGGAACAGATTATGTTTCAGCATTGCCTACAACTTTGACTTTTCCTGCTGGCAACTCGGACAACAAAAAAGTGTCAATTGACTTGACGGATAACTTTACTATAAATGATGATTTGACTATCGAATTCGCTTTAAGTAGTGTTTCTAGCAATGCAGTTCTTGGAAACGATTCTGTACTTACTTTAACCATTGCGGATGATGATTATCAAGTATCAGACATAAAAGATTTAATTGTTTATGATGCTGACTTATCACCAGAAAATAAAGGTAAAAAATACGAAATTAAAGGAATCGTTTATGGAATTGACTACGATGGAAATGCTGGTCTTTCGTTTACCTTAATTGACGGAACTGCAGGAATAAACATTTTCAACTTTAATGATGTAAATGATTACGTAGTAACTGAAGGAGACGAAATAGTTGCAAGAGGAACGATCGATTTTTATAGAGGATTGTTAGAACTTTTTGTTGATAGCATAAGAGTAGTAAGTACTGGAAATGAGCTTATGGAACCACAAGATGTTTCAGCTCCAAGAGAGAACACAGAGTCTATGTTTATTCGTGTTACCAAAGTGTGGGTTGCTGATACATCTACTGTTTGGCCAGATAATAACAATGTTTGGGTGACTAACACAGATGCAGACACATTCCAAGTGAGAGTGGATAGAGATGTAGTGGATATGGTTGGTCAACCAATTATGTATGACACAATGATAATTACGGGTATTGGAGGACAATTTGATGCAACTGCGCCATATAGCGAAGGGTACCAAATTTTCCCTAGAAGATTGAGCGACATTGCTGAATACGTAGATCGTTCAAGTGTTAGAAATCTTGTAATAGAAACTAAAGTTTATCCTAACCCAACTGCCGGAAATATAACTGTAAATGGAAGAGAGGTTTGGAATACATTCGAAATTTACAATACAGTTGGTGTAAAAGTTTCAGAAGGAAGCTTGCTTAACAACAATATTGAAACAACCAATCTTGTAGAAGGTAATTACTTCCTAATGTTGAAAAATGAAGCTAGCACAGGTGCTGCTCGTTTTATGATTGTTAGATAAGTAAAAAACAATTGTTGTTTTAGAAGAGGAGTGATGTGTCAAACATCACTCCTCTTTTTTTATAACCCGTTTATATTGAAGTCCTGTTTTCTGCAGTTAAAGTGTGGTGGAACAGATAGTCTGCGAACTTTTGGGTTTAGTGTAAAACTACACGCTTGGTGTAGTCATTTAAGCTATCCAAAGTCTCTGTTTTAAAGTTTTTTTTCAAAGCGTCATAGGTAGATAAATGTGTAATCAGTAGGGTGTCTCCAACATTTACTTGGTTTATCCATTTGCGGTTTAGCGCAAATCCTTCTTCTTTCTCTAGTTTTTTTACGTAAAACAAATGAGGTTCAAAACCATAGTTATCATCCAATAAAATTTTAGTGTTTGAATTCAAATTTTTTCTTAATTCGGGATGTTTTAGATAATATGAAATGCCATATGTTTCCCAATTGTAGTAGGTTTCTTGTGTATTTAGAGTGTCTTGGTAAGAAGCTTTATATGGAAAATATAAGATGCCCCAAATCATCGCTATCTGCACGAATTGGTTTTTAACAACAAAGCGACTTGTGTCGTAAACAGAAAAGGTTACTAGTAAAGCCAAAAGCGGAAAAATAGGTGCATCATACCAGAAATTTTTAGTTCCCTTTGAGATGATAATCAGAAACAACGCACTTGATAGAAGCAAAAAATGATAAACCCCTTTCTTCTTGGAAAGAAAATAGGCTGGAATAATAATAGGCAAAAGGTAGACCCACATTGCAAAATGAGTGGGCCACAATTTGAAATAGTACCAAAACGACTCTTCACTAAATGAAAGGTTTTTGCTCGTATTTAAATAACGTGGAAACAACTCGTCGTTCCAAACCAAGCTCAGAAAGCCGGGCTGCATCTTTTCTCGAATGAAGTAATAAATAAAAACAGGAATGATTGCCAGTAATGAAGAAAGATAAAAGTGCTTGTTCTTAAACAAAGGCAAAAAGTTTTTACTGAAAATCAAATACAAAAGCAAAGCGGGTCCAAATAGCAAGATTGAAATGCTTTTTGTTAAAATGCCCAAGCAAACCGCCAGTCCAGTTATATAAAGCCATTTAGGTTTTTGTGATTTTAAATATTGCCAATAAGCAAAAAGCAGGAGGCAACAAAAGAATACCAATAAGGCATCGTGGTCTCCAAATCTACCAACGTGTTCTCCATAAAAGCCCGAAGATGTTGCCAATATTCCTATAGCTAATATGCCAAATGCAGGTTTTTTTGTCTCACTATACACAAAAGCAAAAACTAAAACAAGACTACCAATAGAAGCTAAAACAGAAGGAAGACGAATAGCCAACTCATTAATGCCAACTGCAGAAAGACTTGCAATTTGCATCCAGGTGAGTAGTGGTGGTTTTAGATTATAAGTTTCTGGTTCGTTATTGAACGTACGGACAATCAAATCGCCAGATTCAAGCATTTCTATGGCGTTTACGGCATTTCTTGCCTCGTCCCAAAGGCGAACAGGCAAATAATCGACTTTTAGCCAGATCGGAACGCTAAGGGCTAAAAAACTTAATACCACAAGTATGTATGCAAAGATGTTTTGGGTTTTCAACTTAATTGTATTCCCCTTCAAAGAAAAGCTCTTCTTTTGTTTTTCCCTCTTTAAGGCCATAGTACAATTTTCTGGCATCCACTGCAAAAAGACTGGAATTGTAGTTCACTACTAGTTTTTCAAATAATTCTTGCGCTTTTGCAGGGTCGTCTAAAACATACAAATAAATGTTTGCCGAACGAAAGAGCGCATTGTCGGCTAAAATGTCGGTGCCATAGGATGTGTATACTTTTTGATATAATTCGTTAGCAACGAGATAGTTGCCTTGTTTTTCTTGGAGTTTTGCCTTTAGGAAATAGATGTCGTCATTTAAAGTATGCTTTGGGTACTTAAAAGGCAGCATGTTCAGAATTTCACTGCACTTTGCCACGTTGTTTTGATACAAATAAAATTCAGCCATTGCATATTCTTTCATTGCATCTTCGGTGCTATCTAAGCCCGTGTTGTCTTGAATTAGGAGTGAAAGCTCAATAGCGTTGTTACTTATTAATTGGGTAGTAGCCGTTTTTAAAATGTCCAACTGGCCTTTTGCCCATTCAAAATCACCTGTAAAATAACTAAGTTTAGCGTTTTTGAATTTTGCTTCTTGTCCAAGCGCATCTTCCTTAAACTCTTTATCTACTTGCCCATACATTAGCTTAGCATCCCAAATGTTGTTTTGTATCAAGTATGCATCTCCAAGTAAGAGTTTGGCTTTTGCCACAAACTGTGCTTGAAGCCTCGGTGTAATTACTATTTTTTCTAATATTTCGACACCTTTTGCTACGTTATTGGCATAAAACAAATAAAGTTCAGCCAAACTGTACATTGTGGTTGCAGTAGTGTATGATTCTCCATTTTCAAGTAAGTATGCATTTATTTGAGCGATAAGGGAGTTGACGTCCTCAGCGTTTGCAACAAAACTATTGGTCGTTTTTAAGTACAAAGCATTTATCAAACCCTTTTCGCCTTGTTGGTAAAATTCCCCTTCTTTACCCAAACTTCGTACATATTCATAGCTTTTTATAGCAGCATCGAACTCTTGGTTTTTTATACATAAATCAGCCAATCCTAATAGTCTATATCCTTTTTGGTTGCTTCGCTTATCCATTGCAATGGCTTGACGTACAGCAGCTCCATACTTTTTTTGTTGTAAATATGTTTCGAGCAACAATTCGTCAAAAACCGTTTTGTTCGGGTTTTTTTGAGTGTATAAAAGTGCCCTGCTTTGCAAGTAATCGGCCCACGCTTCTTTTTCGTAAACTACATCAAGGTATCGAATAACTTGGTCGTAAGCAGCATCTTCTATCTGCAAGACATCTAAACCAACGTCTATTAATTTTTGGTATTCCCCTTTTTGTCGATACAGATTCATAAGTGGGCCGAAAAACGCGAGTATAGTTTGCTGTTTGCTTGCTGTTTCGTATAGCTGTATGGCCTTGTCTGTTAGTTGTCTCCGTATCATTGCTTGCGCTAATGTATTCACAGCGTTTCTATCGGAGCTAAAGTCACGAATCAGATCATCTAGGTAGTCGTTTGCTTCTTCTGTTTTGTTGAATTGCAAATACACATAAGGAAGGTCTATTAAATAATTGAAGCCATTCTCATTTGATTTTATCTGTTTTTCGACCAGATTAATGGCATTTTTTTCTTCTTTCAGCGCTAGTAGCGCATTCAAGTAATTTTCGTAGAGGTAAATGGAGTTGTTGTTTTTCTTGAACAGTTTTTTGTAAATGTCTACCGCTTGTTGGTATTCGCCCGATTCATAAAACTGGGCAGCAAGTTGCTCGTCTGTTGTTTGTGCAACAGCACCTTGACTTAAAAAGAGAACAAGAACCAAGAAAAGATTTTTCACAGTGGTATATAAACGATGTATCTTCATTTATTATTTCGTAAACAAAGGTAATTGCTTTCATGGTAAGTCCGCAAAACAGTGGATTAAGTGATTGCTGGATTTGATGAAGGTCGCAAGTGTTTTTACAATCTCTTTTCAAAATAATGTCATTATCCACTCCTTTTTTCTAGGTGCTTTTAGGTTGACAAGTAAAAAAACATTGTAGCTACACTTATTATAGTACTTTTGTGCGGCAAATAATAACACATACATTATTTGCTAATGTCTAATCCAAACAACTCCAAAATTTCTTATCAGGGTCTAACTTTTGACGATGTATTAGTGCTGCCTCGATACTCTGAAGTACTGCCCCGCGAAACAAACACCAAAACTAGGTTGACGCGAAAATTGAGTATAAATATTCCTATTGTGAGTGCCGCTATGGACACCGTAACGGAGGCTACCTTAGCTATCGCAATGGCTCGCGAAGGTGGAGTAGGAATTATTCATAAGAACATGACCATTGAAGAACAAGCTATGCACGTTAAAAAAGTGAAGCGTTCTGAAAGTGGAATGATAAAAGACCCAATAACCCTAAAAAAATCAAACACCGTAGAAGATGCACTTGCATTAATGCGCGAACATAAAATAGGAGGTATTCCAATAGTAGATGATAACAATGTGCTTGCAGGAATAATTACCAACCGCGATTTGCGTTTTCAGGTAGATTTAAAAACAGAAATAGGAAATATAATGACTACCGAAAATCTGATTACTGCAGCAGCGGGTACAGATTTAAAAGAAGCAGAAGCCATTTTACAAAACCATAAGATTGAGAAGCTTCCTGTAGTTGATGAAAATAAGAAGCTACTTGGTCTTATAACTTTTAAAGACATACAAAAGGTAAAAAGCCACCCGAACGCATGCAAAGACAAATACGGCAGGCTAATGGTAGGAGCAGCTGTTGGTGTAACTGCAGACACTTTAGATCGTGTAACCCGATTGGTAGAAGAAGAGGTAGACGTAATTGCCATTGACACCGCTCACGGACATTCTAAAGGTGTAGTTTTAGAGCTTAAAAAGGTAAAAGCAAAATTTCCTGATTTACAGATAATTGTAGGAAATGTAGCCACTGGCGATGCGGCAAAATATTTGGCAGACAATGGTGCAGATGCGGTAAAAGTAGGAGTAGGACCTGGTTCCATTTGCACTACTCGAATAATTGCCGGAATTGGCGTTCCGCAGCTTAGCGCTATAATGGAGTGCGCCGAAGCCTTGAAAGGAACGGGCGTTCCAGTAATAGCGGATGGTGGAATACGCTATAGTGGTGATTTGGTAAAAGCTATTGTAGCTGGAGCAGATTGTATAATGGCGGGCAGCTTATTTGCTGGCACAGAAGAAAGCCCTGGCGAAGTGTCGTTTTATGAAGGACGTAAAGTAAAATCTTACCGAGGTATGGGTTCTATTGAAGCTATGAAACAAGGCTCAAAAGATCGTTATTTTCAAGATGCCGAAGCAGAAATAGGAAAACTAGTACCAGAAGGAATAGTTGGAACTGTAGCTTACAAGGGCAGTTTGTCTGAAGTGGTATACCAATATGTTGGTGGGTTGCGCGCAGGAATGGGATATACAGGATCAAATAGTATAGAAGCACTAAAAACAGCAAACTTTACGCAAATCACTCATTCGGGTATGCGCGAAAGCCATCCTCACGATGTTACTATTACAAAAGAAGCGCCGAACTATAGCAGGTAGTTTCTTAGTACTGAATAGTAAACGAAGGACAAAGTCGCTGGCTTTTGGTTCGAATCAAAAGAAGGTTCAAAAACCCAAGCGTCATTTTTTTCAGGATGTTGCCATTAAATGTATTGTATCGCAACAGTTTGAATGACAATTGTGTATTACCTGCCAGTAGTTTATAGTCTTTGAATGGAAGGGTGCGCTCTGCCCAATTTCCCGTTATAGGGTCGCAAGTATTGGAATGCAAGGTAATTGTATGATGTTTAGGCAGAACGCCACTGTCAAGATATTTTTCAATGTCGAGCTTTGTTAAACCTCTGGTTCGAACTGCAGCCAAACGTAGATCTTCTGGTATTTTATCTTTTAGTAAATTTTGTATTATTTCTGTCCGCAATGCAAGATATGATGCCTTAGAGTCACGCTGTTTTTTTGTTTTTGTAATTTGACCCTCATTTTCTGCTCGATGGTGAATGGCTTTAAATTCACTACTACGGAAATAGGAATTATAAACAGCAGCGGTATTGTGCCGATTGAGTTTTGCCGGCTTGGTTATTTCAAAAAATGAAGGCAAGTCGTAAATGTGTTCTATAACATCTCTGCTACAAACCAAACTGTTAGATAGGTCAAACTTAATTAAGCCTTCGTACCCGTCAGAATAGTAGTCAATTTGCGTTATTCCAAGAGCAGTGTTTATTTGTTTTGCGTCCTTAGTGCTTATAGGGTCAACATCAAAGTAAATCACATTTTCAAATCCAATGAACTGAAAAAATGCCGCATTAAAACCGATTCCCCCTCCAATATCAATAACATTTTCGAATTTTTTAATGTCTAGTCCATCTAATAATTGACACGCGAGGTAGGTGTTGTATTCTGTTTTTTTCAGGTATTTCTTAAGATAATTTGCATTGTACTCATCTAAGCTTAACGATTGGTTAGAAAGCGATTTATATTTTTCTACAAACGCTTTTGCCTTCGCGTGTAAAACGCTATTCGAACTATATTTCATCTTTACTTTCTATTAAAATAAGTGTTCCTTTATCATGTTTTATTTCTACAATTCCGTCTTCCTGCACCCAATTGCTAGAGCCACTTCTGCCGCCCATTTTTAAACTTTCGTCATCTAGGTTATATGCCAAGTTGCTTGTTTTTATACCACTAACTTCACCCATAGGAAACAGTGAAAGCTTAAACTTGGTTGCATAATGTTTTTTGTACGTTTTGGGCAATGCAAACGCCCGTGAGTAGTCGTCATATAGCACAATGTTTAAGTCTGCATTTTTACCTAAAATGCTGAAATTGTTAATGGTATGGTCTAATCTTTTTCCTGTGGCCCAAACTACGTTTATGTCGGTATAACCAATATCTTTTAGGTGGGAAATTGCTTTCTCTAAATCTGTTGTTTCTTGTTCTTCTAGTTTAATAAATTGAACATCTTCGTCCCTATGGATTTCTGGCAGGCTGTCAAAATCGCCAATTACTATGTCTGGCTTTATTTGCAGATCTTTAACGCGCTTATATGCCCCATCCAAAACTACTACAAAAGGGCACCATTCCAAGAGTTGAGATAAGAGTGTATACGCACATTCTTGTCCGTTTGCAATGATTAATGCAGGCTCTTGCCCTTCTTTTACAAAGTGATGTGAAGACATTTTAGTGCAATAAACAAATTTTAGATTCTTAGATGTGGCAAACCTAGTGTTTATTTGTATTTAAATGAAGCGACTTTATAGTGCTTTTGCTGTTGCAATAATTTTGGTGTCGGGATGCCAAAAAGAGCGATTTACTACAGAAAGTGAGTGGCTAAGCCCATTGTTAAAAGCACGACTGGGTTTAACAGATTTAGTAAGTGACACCTTGCTAAAAACCAACAATGCCAATGCGCTGGATTTGGTGTATGAATACAAATACGATCTGGGTGGCGTAAGTGATATTTTAGAAATTCCGGACAAGACGGAAATAATAGAGGTGGGTTTGAGTGAATTGGTTTTAGACGATAGAACATTTACAGACACGCTTACTTTGCTCGAAATTTATCCTCAAAGTTTATTGCTTAACGGCAGAACTACGGATCTTCCTGCGCAAGACGTCACTACAAACGAAGGAACGGTAATTGACGTTACCGAGCAGTTTTTTACCACAGCTACTTTTATTGAAGGATTTATTGACATTGAGATTAACAATGATTTGCCCGTTGAAGCGGAATTGATTGAATTTGAATTACTTAATAATTCAGACAAATCAGTAATCCTAAATGGAGTAATAACCAATCTTTTGCCATATAGCACGGACAAGTCCACGTATTCTTTGGCCGGAAAAACGGTAAACGGAGTGTTGGAGTTGAGGGTAAAAAGAATTAAAACCAAAGCCAGTGCAGGTCCTGTGCTTATAGATGTAACCAAAGGTTTACGCACCACTTTTGTGGTACGAGATTTAAAACCCGACAAAGCTACCGCTATATTTCCAGCTCAAAATTTGATAGAGAGAGAGGAAGAAACCAAATACGACTTTGGTGGTGCAGAATTAACTCGACTAATAGTAAAAGAGGGCGATGTGCTAATGAAGGTAGAAAGCAGTATCGAAGAATCCATTATTCTGGAATATGCAGTGCCTAATAGCAGCAAGCAAGGAGTTTCAATAAAAAAAACGTGGACAATTCCAGCAGCCGAGCCAGGCAAAAAAATGCAGTTTGAAGAACGATTTCCAATTGATGGTTTCGACATAATCTTAAAAGGCAAAGACCTGTATGCTGAGCCAAGTTTTAACCATATTTACAACACACTGGTAGCAAGAATTGCCTATAGCGGAGTAGAACGTACGCTATCGTTGCAAGATAAAATTAAAATAGAATTTGGACTGGTAGATGTGAAACCGTATTTGCTCATTGGTGACCCAGGCATTCATAGTTTTGATGTAAAAGATACATTCGATTTTAAGATGATTAAGAATGTAAAAGGGAACATCAGTTTAGAAGATGCTACTTTAGAAATGGAAATTGAAAACTCATTTGGTATACAAATGCTAGTGGAAAAACTAGAAATACTAGGAGAAAACACAAATAGACCCAATACTGTAAAACTTACTTCTTCTGAACTTACAAGGCCAATATTACTAGATCGAGCAGTAAATGGAGTAACATTTGAACCTACTTACGAAAAGCGGGTGATGGACAAGTCAAATTCAAACCTTAAGCTGTTTTTAGAGAATACACCAAATCGCTTGGTACCCAGTATTAAAGCGAAAGTAAGGCCTTATGGGACTGTAGACCAAAGTGATTTTGCTTTTGACTTTAGTACTTTAAAAGCGGGGTTAAAATTAAATGTGCCGCTAAAATTTAGTTTGGACAACCTAACCTTGGTTCACAATGCAGACAACGATTTGTTTGACAATACCAACTTGGATCAAATAAAAGAGGGCATATTGAAAATAAGAGCCACAAACGGATTTCCAATATCGGGCCAAGTTGAGGTTGAGTTTTTGGACAATAATGATGTTGTTATGGATTCTTTGTTTTTTGGTGTTAAAAACCAAATTTTAGCCGCAGACGTAGATCCTAATTCGGGTAAAGTTTCCACACCTCAAGAAAGTGAATTGGAAGCGACCATTAGCCGAAGTAAAATGGCGACTTTAAAGAATGCCCCCAAACTAAGAATTACAGTGGTTTTTGACACCAAAGATGCTATGCGATATGCCATGTATTCTGACTACTTTGTAGATGTAAAATTAATCAGCCAGTTTATTTATGAAGGGCGTTTATAGGAGAGTGTTACTGTTTTTTTTGGTGAGTCCTATGTTCGCAAATGGACAGTCCTTGGATTCAAGTTTTAACTTTTTGACGAATCAATTTGACAAAAAGTGGACACCTGGAAGCACCCAATTAATCGCAACAACATATGCAGGGTCTAATGCGGCGAACACCGGAATGTTTACTGATTTTTTGTTTCGTTCAAGTTTTAGCACCAAATCGAAAGAATCATTTTTAAACACTGATTTAAGCACCGCTAATCTTCAGTTTGGAAACGAAGTACGGTTGGAATACAAAGCAACCAAAAAGCTTGGGTTATATGCTGATAACCACGAGTTTAACTCGTTTAGTTTTAGTAGTGATTTGGGTAAAATGGCATTGTTTGGGAATAAAAGATATGCAGGACAAACCATTGTAAGTGAAAACCCACAAGTCTTACAATATGCAACTAGTGATTTAGGATTTGCCCACAATACAATTAATAGCAATCGGTGGCGCATTAAAACAAGTGCAGCGATTTCTGTACTTCGTGGTTATTCTAACTATCGTGCATCCAAAGTTGAAATTGAAACCGAAGAAACGGGAGAATATATTGACTTAACGGTTCAAAATGGCCAATGGACTAAACTTACTGACAAGAAACAAGGAATGGGTGTGGTGTTAGGGGCAGAGCTGAGGTTCATGCCCAGTAACACTAGCGAGATTTATGTAAAAGCAACAGGAATAAACGGTTACTTTCTTCCGTTAGGAAAAGTATATAACGCAGATACAAGTTTTCGGTTTGAAGGTTTGGAATATACATCAATTGTGGATGGACAATTGAACAATTGGACAACAGACTCCATTGTAAATCAATATATAAATGAAAATAGAACTGCTAAAAAAATGGTTGTTTTACCATCTAAAATAGCGTTTGATTGGAATCAAACATTTAACCAAAAACATCAAATCGGCATTCATATTCAAACAGTTGGTTTTGGCCAATTTGGTAACTATGCCTCTCTTAATCACGATTATACTTTTAGTCCAAAGATGAGATTGAGAAGCACACTTGGCTATGGAGATTTTACCAATTTGCAACTGAATGAAACGTTAGAGTTGAGTTTAAAATCGGTAAACTTTATTGCAACCTTCTATGGTTTGAATGCACTACTGCTTCCAACTCAATCGCACAGTTACGGCGTTTCAGCTGGTTTTTCTACATTACTAAGCAACTAAGCTTCATTTTCTTTCAGTTCAGATATTAATTATTAATAAAGCAACACATAAGCGCTATTAGGCATAAAGTGGAAATTGCGCCATTAATGCATGTACTTCGGTCTTTACTTGGTTGATTACTTCTTCGTTATCTGAATCCATTAGCACCTTATCTATCAACGTAGCTACAGTTTTCATATGTTCTTCTTTTAAACCACGTGTTGTTATGGCTGGAGTGCCAATGCGGATACCGGATGTTACAAACGGTGATCTGGTTTCAAAAGGAACCGTGTTTTTATTAAGGGTAATATCAGCTAGTACCAAAGCGTTTTCTGCAGTTTTGCCCGTAAGCGTGTCGCTTTTGCTTCGCAAGTCTATTAACATTAAATGATTATCTGTGCCGCCAGAAATAATATGATACCCAAGGTCAACCATAGCCTTGGCTAGCGCTTGAGCATTCGCCATAACTTGTTTTCCGTAAGCCTTGTATTCTGGTTGCAACGCTTCGCCAAAGGCTACAGCTTTTGCAGCTATAACATGCTCTAATGGTCCACCTTGTGTACCAGGGAAAACCGCTCCATCGAGAATAGAAGACATCATTCTTATTTCTCCTTTTGGTGTTTTCAGACCCCACGGATTTTCAAAGTCGATGCCCATTAATATCAAACCACCTCTTGGGCCGCGAAGGGTTTTGTGTGTGGTGGTGGTAATAATATGGCAATGAGGCACAGGATTGTTCAACAAGCCTGCTGCTATCAATCCTGCAGGGTGTGAAATGTCAGCCAGTAATAGCGCACCAACCTTGTCTGCTATTTCTCTAAACCGCTTGTAGTCCCAGTCTCTGCTGTATGATGAAGCACCACAAATAATTAGTTTTGGTTTTACTTCAATGGCTTTAGCTTCCACTTTGTCCATATCTATAATACCCGTTTCCTCCTCTACTCCATAAAAAGCAGGTTTATATATTTTGCCGGAAAAATTTACCGGACTTCCGTGCGTAAGGTGCCCGCCGTGGCTTAAATCGAAGCCAAGAATTTGATCTCCAGGATTTAGACAGCCTAGCATTACTGCGGCATTGGCCTGCGCTCCACTGTGCGGTTGCACATTTGCCCACGTTGCGCCAAACAGCTGTTTAGCTCTATCAATGGCCAACTGTTCTATTTCATCTACTATTTCACAACCTCCATAGTAGCGTCTTCCTGGCAATCCTTCAGCATATTTGTTTGTACAAATACTTCCCATAGCCTGCATTACATTTTTAGATGTAAAATTTTCAGAGGCTATCAATTCTATACCTTTTTGTTGTCTTTCAAGCTCTTTTGCTATTAAGTCAAATACGATGTCGCTCATATGCTGTTGTTGTTAAAATGTTATGGTTGAGATGTTAATTGATGTGTTTTTGCGTTGTCAAAGAAAATAGGATATAAACTAGTAAGCAAAGAAATGCACCGAAAAAGCTTAAGCTTCCGATTAGAAGTATGCAAATAGCCAATAGCGCTATTCTAATTTGATTGAGTTTTTTGTTTTTTGACCCGATTTTTAGCGAAAACAATTTAATGTTACTTGCCATTAACACACAACCAGCCACTACAAAAAGTAGAATAAATATAGGGTGGTTGAAAACGATGTTGGTATACTCAAATTGCTCTGCAGCAAGGGGTAGCATAAAGCAAGCAAAAGCAAAAGCAGGAGTTGGCAAACCTTTAAAATAATCATTGTTTTGCTCACTTATATTGAACTTTGCAAGTCGATATCCGGCTCCAGCTGCAATACACAGCGCAAAATAGGGGACGATTTCTTGCCAAAGTGTATCTGGCTCAAAACCTGCTATTAGTTCGTTATACCAATAGTTGTACAACACCATTGCTGGTGCAGTCCCAAAGCTTATCATGTCTGCCATAGAATCCAGTTCTTTACCAATAGCAGAAGTTGTTTTTAGTGCTCGTGCTGCTGTGCCATCAAAAAAATCAAAAAGAAGCGCGGCAATAGCGAAGTAAATTGCCCCAACAAAATCAAGTTGAAAAGCTGAAATAATTATGAACAAGCCGCAAATCAAATTGGCGAGCGTAAGAAGGTTAGGCACTTGGTTTTTAAGCATTGCGAAGGCAAAGATGAACTAAAAATCTATTTTTGCTTGATGAGCGATGAATGGAAAAGAGAATTACCTACGTATTTACAGCATTATCTGTCATTAGTAAGTGAAAGGGACATTGTTTCAGGATTACAAAATAGCAAAAAGGAGTTGTTGAAAGTGTTGGCAACTACAACTGGCGAAAAAGGAAATTATCGATACGCCAAAGGTAAATGGACTGTAAACGAGTTGCTTCAACACATCATTGATACAGAGCGTATTTTTCAATACAGAGCATTATGCATTGCACGAGGCGAAAAACAAAGTCTTCCAGGCTTTGATCAAGATGAGTACGCAAAGAATGTAGATGTATCGAATCGTACGTTGGAGGATGTGTTATCGGAATTTGTTGTGGTTAGAAACAGTTCGATTTATTTATTCAAAAGCTTAAATAACGCTCAATTGAACGCTGTTGGCTTGGCAAATGGCATGAAAATCACTCCCAAGGCTTATGGGTTTTTATGTACGGGTCACCTCAGGCACCACGTCAATGTTTTGGTAAAAAAATACTTTTAGTCGAGTGCTTTAGGGCGCCCAAAATTTCCGGATATCGTCTATTCCCATTTGTTTTTTACGTTCTTGGTATTCAGTAAAAACGTCTTCAAAACATTGGTTTACCAGTTCGTCAGGGAGTAGGTGACTGACAATTACTAGGCGTTGGGTTAAGATTTCTTCCATATTTTCTGCAAAATAGTTTTGCCAATATTCGTAAGCCAACTCTTCAATATCGGCATTGCACACCCCGCTTAGATTTAGTTTAGAAATTGCTTTCTCACGCTGATTTTCTAACGTGTTTGGATTTTCTATAAATGCAATAAGTACGGCGGCTTCTCCCATTTCAACTTAAAAAATCATTGACGTTTTGGTTAAACAATTTGTTTTTAGTTTCGATCGACAGGTCGTCCATTTGCTCTATAAAAGCTCCGTGTTCTAAGTCGCCCAACGGAAAAGGGTAATCGGTGCCATACGCTATTTTATCTTCTCCCATAGTTTTTATCAAATACCGAAGTGCTTCTTGGTCGTGCGTTATGCCATCTACCCAAAACTTACCTTTGTATTCATACGGGTCTTTTACATCATTTAGGTTTACCAAATCAGGTCTGCAATGCCAACCATGGCTTACACGCCCAATGGTGTGAGGGAATGAGCCTCCACCGTGTGCAAACATTACTTTTAGCTTCGGAAATGCATCAAACACGCCTCCAAATATCATAGAACAAATAGCTCTGCTAGTTTCAGCCGGCATGCCAACTAGCCAGGGAAGCCAATATTTAGTCATTTCACTTTGTCCCATCATTTCCCAAGGATGAATAAATATGCTCATATTGAGGTCTGAAGCAGCCTGCCAAAAAGGAAAAAAGTCTGGATGGTCTAAGTTTTTGTTTAAAATATGCGATGCAATTTCTAGTCCGGGCATACCCAATGCTTTGCATCGCTCCATCTCTTTTATTGCCAAATCTATGTCTTGCATAGGTACAGTGCCTAGTGAGATAAATCGGTCAGGAAATCGATCTTGTACACCAGCCAAATGGTCGTTTATAAACTGACTCCACTCATATGTGTGTTTTGGTTTTGCCCAGTAGTTAAATAAAACCGGAATAGTGCAAAGCACCATTTTGTCTACATTGTAGGCATCCATTTCCGGAATTATAGCGGTTTCGTCGTAGCAATTTCGTTCCACTCTTCTAAAAAAAACACCATCATCTCTCATCATTTTTTTTGCACCTGTTGCGGGTTCGTCTTCAAGGTAAATAAACCCGCCATATCCAAATTTTTTATCTAATCTGTCCCAATTTGGAGGCATTATGTGAGCGTGTGAGTCTATTTTCGTGATTTTGGTCATGCTTTTTTAAAAGAGGATTGCGAAGGTAAAACATTATTTATAAAGAAATTTATGTGGCCGTTGCGCTCATTTTGTTAGAACAAAAATAGAATGCTATTATTTTTGAGGCCGATGAATAAGGAACTCACAATAGGCAGCAGAGTAAAACATGCTGAGTATGGAGACGGAATAGTGTGTCGAATTGGAATAGAAAACTTTACCATTTCTTTTTTTGAAGGCGGTTCGCAAGAAATAGATAGAAAGTCGGAAGATTTAGAAATAGTAGAAGTGTTAGATGGCTTTAACAATATGGTGACGATGGACGAAATCGAGGA
>JBEAPG010000006.1:0-15809 GCA_041164545.1 Bacteroidota bacterium | reverse complement strand
TACTTCGGAGAAAATCTATTTGATAGGTTAACAGTTGCTGTAGCTGGTAATTACAGGTATAATTATGTATAGCAAATAATCAATTTGTAATCTTACCTAATTCAAAAAAAATACCCATATGAAATCAAACATCTTATTATTCGCATTCATTTTTTGGTCCACGCTTTCATTTAGTCAAAACTCAACCAACCGACTGGGTTTTACCTTGGGAGGTTCTATACAGCACTATAATGGTAACTTAGGAAATAGTTTGTTTCAGTTTAAAACCACGTGTTTCGCTGGTTTTACTTCAAGCGTAAATGTTTACGTTAATAAGTCATTCGACGTCAGTTTTGGAAATGCGATAGGCCATTTTGGGTATTGCCCAACAGCCGAAGACGAAAAACGAATGGTAGATTTTGCGCTTCGATGCCCCGGAGAGACATGTCAAGATTTGGTAGGTATGGGTAATCTTCGTTCTCAATTGTTTTCGAGCACACTTTCGCTTAGGTATAAGTTTGCAAATGGAATGCTCCTTGCTGAAAATGCGAGGGTAGAGCCTTATATCTATGCTGGCGCTGGATATAATCGTTTGTCAGATGTTATGAAAAGAGACTGTGTAAATGCGGGAAATCATTTTACAACAAATGCGGGAATAGGAGCGCGATATAATTTGTCAAGCAAATGGAACGTAGGTTATAATTTGGAGATGGCTCGATTCTCGACTAAAAAAGTATACCTCACAAACGAAATAGCTAATCCAACCGAAGAGTACACTGTAGATCCTGAAGCGCATAAAATGGAGCATAGAAAGGATTACTGTATGCGAAATTCAATATTTATTGGATTTAATCTTTAAGCAAAACTGCATATTATATGCAGTACCTTTAGCGTTCATTGGTTTGGTGAAAATGGCTAAGTAATGAAAAAACTGTTCGTTGTATTCTTAATTCTTGCATTAATAGTAATAGGCAACAGAGGTGTCATTTATAGAAATGTAGTAAAATACAAAGAAATTGGTACGCGTAAAACATCCCTAATTACAGATAAGAATTTGCAAGCTAAAATCGATCAGAGTACTACTGGAGTTACCTTGACACAAAAAGCAATATCAGAAATAGCCTTAAACATAACTGATGAAACTTTGGGTTTTAGCTTTGATAATGTGAGCAATAATCCTAATGAATTGGTGGAAACAAAGGCGGCAAATTGCATTGGCTACACTGCTTTATTTTCGGCCATTGCCGAGTATATAATACGTAAAAATGGACTAGAAAATCAGTTTACTGTAGAGCACAAAATAGGAAAATTGGAAGTTTGGGGTTGGGATATACATTCTATACTGATTTCCTGTTTTTTTAAGGATCACGATTTTAGTCAAATCAAAGACGAACAAACGGGTAAAATACTTGCTGTAGACCCTGAAGTGAGGGACTACTTTTATATTGATAGTGTAAGTCTAGTAGAATGAATATCCGCAGAATTGCAAGATGAAATGGGATGTTGGATATTATATGCTAAGTTCGTGGAGAGCGATTGAAGAAGTGCAATTCAAGTTCGTGAGAACGATTAGAAACCCAATGAAATGAAAAAAGTAGTATATATAGTCCTTTTTATAGCATTAGCTTCTTGTCAAGACAAGGAAGTCGGCTGTCACCACGAATGTCAAAATCAGATTAGTAAAGTTTTTACCGAGCTTGATTTTTGGCCAGTCGCACCGGGCGAGAATTGGAATAATACAAACGACACGCTGTATGTGGGGAGTGTATCTTATAGCGTGCAACAATATGATGAGTTTATGTACGCTTGCGACACATTGACTTTTGAATTTACTGATGCAGATTCATTAGTTTCCTACGTCATAACTAAGGCCGATGGAGACCCGAATTTTGGTAAAGTTATTTCTAGAACGGCCAATTTTGGAGTTAGAAGTCTGAATGTATTGGATAGTGGAAACTATACTTTGTGGGCTATATATCACGATCCAGATTTTTTTGATGGGTCACTAGCAGACACCTTTGGTGCAGCTTTTAGGTTAAGGTATAAAAGCTGCGATTAGTTACTAATCAAAGCCCTTCAGTTTAATGGTTTGCATGGTGTAGAAACCGTATTTCATCGATAATTTAATTGTATTTCATCCGAAATTAAAAAAAAAGATTGTGGCGTAAGAAATTGATTTTAGCTTTGTAGTGCAAAGTACTTTATATGAGTAACGAAAAACACTTACAGGACTTAAAAGAAATACGCTCACTTATGGAGAAATCGTCGCGATTTATTTCACTAAGCGGTATGAGCGGAGTAATGGCAGGTATTTACGCACTATTAGGCGCATATTTTGCCAATGCTCATTTTCAGGCAACTATGCAATCGGCAGACTATATTCCGTACTTTTTTCATATGCCCAGGTTTTATGCGTTTTACTTTATTGTAGCCGCTTTGGTGCTTCTATTCTCATTGGCTACAGGTATTTTTCTTACCGCGCGTAGGGCCAAGCGCAAAGGTCAAACCATTTGGGATAAAGTAGCACTTCGTATGTTAGTCAATGTAGGCTTTCCACTTTTTGTAGGTGGTGTTTTTTGTTTTGCCATGCTTTATCATCGGCAGGAAATGATGATTGCACCTGCTATGCTTATTTTCTACGGTTTGGGTTTAATAAACGGCAGTAAATATACCATTACAGATGTCCGCATTTTAGGTATAATTGAAGTTATACTTGGGCTTTTAGCTGCGTTTTTTGTCAGAAGAGGAATTTACTTTTGGGCAATAGGTTTTGGTGTAATGCATATAGTATACGGTATTTATATGTGGTGGAAGTATGAACGAAAAGAGAATGTTAAATGAATAATGTCAAATCTAAAATGAGTCATAAATTTTATATCATAAACCCTTTATCTACATAAAACAAATGGAAAAACAACTGAGCTTTTTTGAGCGGTACGCCGCCATTATTAAAATAGCAACAATAGGTATTCTTATACTGCTCTTGCTAATACCGTCGAGTATGATTCAAGGTTTAATTCGCGAACGCGAACAAAATCAAGATGAAGTAAAAGACGAAATAAGTAGTAAGTGGGGCAAAGCGCAGACTATAAGTGGTCCGATTGTTACTATTCCTTATGTAGTAAACATTAAAAATGTGAATGGAACGATAGAAAAGACTACGAAGAATATTCACTTATTGCCCGAAAACTTAGATATAGTGGGTCAGTTAGACACCGTAGAGCGACACCGCAATATTTATAAGCTTATCGCTTATTCTACCTCATTGCAATTTAAGGGAAACTTTAGTACCGAAGAATTGAAAAGCATAGGTGTAAGCGAACAAGATATATTATGGGATCAAGCAAGTTTAAATATGGGTGTTACGGATTTGGGAGGTATTACGGATAATATTTCTGTGAAGTTTGGAAGCGATACGTTTAACTTTAATCCAGGATTGGATAACAAGGATAATTTTTACTCTGGCGTAAGCGCGCCTATTACAATGGCTCCTAGTATTACTAAAGATTTTTCATTTGTTTTAAATATCAAGGGAAGTGAATCGATTCATTTTTTACCTGTTGGAAAAGTGACTAAAGTGCATCTTACATCAAAATGCCCTAATCCTAGTTTTGATGGTAAGTTTATTCCAGAAAAACACAATACAGACAACAAAGGCTTTGATGCCCAGTGGAAAATATTGCACCTCAACCGTAATTTTCCGCAGGCTTGGAGAAATAACGAACAAGAAATCAATGAAAATGGGTTTGGTGTAAGTTTAATGCTAGATGTGGATCACTACCAAAAAACAATGCGAAGTGCTAAATATGCCATTCTGTTTATTGCTATGACTTTTTTGAGTTTCTTTTTTATTGAGATACTTAACAAAAAACGAATTCACCCTATTCAATATATTTTAATAGGACTGGTGCTGGTGCTGTTTTACGTGTTATTGCTGTCCTTCTCAGAGCAATTTGGGTTTGACTTGGCTTACCTTATTAGCAGCTTAGCCGTGGTTGTACTTATCACCGTATATACTGCTTCGGTACTTCAATCTAGGCAAAAAACATTGGTAATGTTGGGTATACTCACAGTGCTTTATGCATTCATCTATATCATTATCCAAATGGCGGAGTATAGTTTACTTTTTGGCAGTGTCGGATTGTTCCTATTTTTGGCAGCTGTAATGTTGGCCAGTAGAAAAGTAGATTGGTATAGTATTGGGGAGAAAGTGGATGAATGAAATAGGAATTATGATTTAGGATATAAGATTTAGGACACTTCAGTCTTACATCTTATATCCTACATCTTAAATCAACAAAATGATAGAAAACTTAAATAAGGCATTTGAAAACCGCCCTTCGATACATTCGCCTACCGCCGAACACTCAGGACGACAAATGATAAATGATAAAAATCCGTGATTGAAAACTTAAATAAGGCATTTGAAAACCGAATACGGTTGGGAATTATGAGCTTGCTTATGGTAAACGACGAGGTGGATTTTAATACCGCCAAGGAGTTGCTTAAAGTAACAGATGGAAACCTGGCTAGCCATACGAATGCTTTAGAAAAATTAAATTATTTGCAAGTGATAAAGGAGTTCGTAGGTAAAAAACCAAAAACCAGTTACAAAGCAACTAACCAAGGCAAAAAGGCTTTTTCTGATCACATAGACGCACTTGAAAAATTATTGAAATCGAACGAGTGATATTTTTTTGCATTTAAACTTTGCAATACAAAGTACTTTTTAAAATAAGATATGCTAAATATGAAAAATCTCAAAAAAATTAGAGTGCTAACGGCACTCTTTATTGTAGGACTGGCGGTAAGCGGACTTACTTGCTTTCCACTGCTTGCTGAAATAGAGGCGGGAAAGCGTTTTTATTTTGCTTATGGCTATGCTGAGCCTGCTTTTGTACTCCAGGTTTTTGAAGGTATTACAAATACTTGTGCCCATTACCCATTTCTTTTTTACGGAACAGATTGGTTGGGTTTTGCCCACCTGCTTTTTGCCATCTTGTTTTATGGAGTGTATAAAGATCCTGCTAAGCATATTTGGATTACGCAATTCGGAATATTCGCTTGTATTGCCATCTTTCCTTTTGCATTTATTATGGGTTCTATTCGTGGTATTCCGTTTTGGTGGCAGTTGGTAGATTGCAGTTTTGGTGTGCTTGGACTAGCTTGTTTACTGCCCGTGTATATATTAACTAACCGATTGATAAATAATTAATTACATCATTTAAATACATTAATACATGAATATTGAATTTTTCTTTACGTCTATGCTTCAGAATAAATCTGAGGTAATAAAACAGGCGTTAAAGGCAGAATTGCCCACCGCTATAATACGTGCACTATTACTCGTTTCCATGCTCAGTTTTGCTGTTTTTGGTTTGCTTATCGGTAGCTCGCATAGCATTGCACAAGGTGCGGTTTCATTTCTAAAACTTCCTTTGTTATTTTATATCACTGGGTTTATTTGCTTTCCTACTTTGTACATTTTTCTTGCCTTGTTGGGTGTAAACACTTCGCTAAAAGGTATGGCACAATTTAGCCTCTTGGCTTTGAGTATAATGTCTCTTATACTTATTGCATTTGCTCCGGTTTCCTTATTCTTTTTGGTGGTTCATGCAGATTATCAAACATTTAAGCTGCTCAATGTCGGAATGATGGCTATCGCGGGAAGCAGCGGCGTATATCTTTTTAGTAAATACATACTAAGCAATGTACCAACTGATTTTTCAAGAAATCAAGAAGGAAAGGCTTTACTCTTTATTCGACTTTGGCTTATCATGTTTGCCCTCATTGGGGCTAATTTAGGCTTTGCAACCAGCCCCATTTTTGGAGATCCTACGCAACCTTTTATGCTTTTTACATCGGCTAATCAAAACTTTTTTACCCATCTATTTTCCATCGTTTCAAACTAAAACTATACCATTTAACAATGAATACAATAACACAAGCTTCAGTATCAAAAAACAACTCTTTACTTGAAACTTTTACAGACATCTGGCAAGCCATTGATCGTAAAACCTTACTATGGGTAAGTCTTTTTGGCGTTGCCTTTGGTTTGGTAGAGTGCGCCGTAGTGGTGTACATCAGAGAATTATATTATCCTAATGGATTCGGATTTCCGTTAGTAGCTATTTCCACTCGCGTTATTAAAACTGAGCTTTGGCGCGAGGCGGCTACACTGCTTATGCTCGCTTCTGTGGGTTATATAGCGGGCAAAAATAAGGTGCAACGCTTTGCTTACTTTTTAGTCAGTTTTGCGGTTTGGGATATTTTTTATTATGTCTTTTTAAAGCTTATCTTGAAATGGCCAGAAAGCATGCTTACGTGGGACATCTTGTTTTTGCTTCCCATAGCTTGGATTGGACCTGTGGTGGCGCCCATCATACTTAGTTTACTCATGATTGTTTTAGCTATTTTGTTGCTTTACAAGAACATAGCACTCATACTTAGGGAATGGATACTTTTACTTTCAGGAGCTTTTGTAAGTATAGTATCGTTTACTTGGGAGTATGTTCATTTTCTTTCTTCGCACTCACACCAATCTGATACAGGTGAACAAATAATGCATCTCTCGCTCACTTATGTACCCCAACATTATCCTTGGTGGATATTTTTTATTTCGTTATTTTTAATAGGTGCAAGTATGTTTTTATACACTGTTCGCGTATCCAAAAGGCAACGAAAATTGGCGGAAATGCAGTTGTTTATTTAATTTTTAATTGTTGAAAATCTGGACTTTGCTAGTATTTAAATCCGCATATTTTCGCACCCTATTTTTCATGAAGAAGACAATAATAGCTGCATTGGTATTTCTAGGATTTACAATGCAAAGTGTAGCACAACAGTCGGCAACACTTAGTGTAGATTTAGTATCACCCTTGCTAAAAGGGTATACAGTTGAGGCTGGATATAATAATAGTAATTTAAGATTTACAGCGGCTTATGGTCAGCTACTTGCTCCTGCATTTCTTACCAAACAAGGAGAAGATTTGCAGAAAACCAGAAGTTTTGTTGATTTGGGAGTAACAAAATTCCACAATCAAGATCAAAAAGGACTGAATTATGGATTGGGTTTAGGTATAGTAAACGAGTCTATCGAATTATTAGATTCAAAAGGAGATGTACTTACTAATTTGGTAGGTAAAGCAGAGAATAGCTACATTAGAATAGGCGGAAAGTGTGCTTACATGTGGATGCCTTTTTCTGGTAGCTTAGAAAATTTGTATATAGAGCCAGCTATTCAAGCAGGAATTAGTTTAGGAGATGGTTCGGAGTTTGATAATAAATTTCCGGTAGAAAAAGCGCTTTTAAAAATGGCTGGTCCGAGCGTGAATATCGGTTGGAGAATTAATCTCTAAGATTTTAAGTTTAAAATTTATAAAGGCCGCCAAAGCGGCCTTTTTTATTCTCCTCAATTTCATTCACATACGATTCATATTTTTGTTTAATCATGAAAAAACTAACAATCCTATTAACCTTCAGTGTTTTGCTAGCATTTGGTGCTTGTAAAAGTAAAAAAGCCACTTCGAAAGTAGCGGATGATGGCACCGTGATAGAGGAGACCTCTACTACAACCGTTACACGTAAAACGACTAAAGTGCCTTTAGAAGATGTTCTATCAAGGCAAGAGGAAATGTATACTACCCTGGGTTTAACAGAAAAGGAAAAAGAGAAGTTTCGTGCCATAGAAACCAAGTATGCAAAGGAGATGAGAATTGCTAAAGACGAAAATGCGGACGATAAAGAAGCTATGTATGATGCCTTAGCCGATATTCAAGAAGAAAAAGAAGGCGAAATTGAAAGACTTTTAACCCCTTCTCAATTTGAAGTTTACAAGGTTGAACTTCAAAAAATGCGTGAAGAACGCCGAGAGAAAAGGAATTAAATTCAATATTATAACGAGTATTTTTATTGTATCTGGAGTTAAAAGCCAAGAATATCCAGCTTAATCCAAGAAGTGTGCATACCAAAATTCCCCATCGGTTATTAGTTGTGTGGGCATCATTGTATTGTTCTAATGTGAGGTATTGTTTTTTATCGTCGTTAAGGGAACAGATATCCAGGTAATTTATTTCATTGGGCCTTGCCTCCAACTTTTTTAATTCACTAAGTGGAAAGTAGATTTTTGTAAACGAACCTTCTTTTAATTGTTCTTTTACCATTTTTGGATTGGTTTGCTCTAGAATGATTGAGTTCATGCAAAAGCGAATGTTTGGGTATTCTAGCAGCTCAATATAGATGTGTTTGTTGTCTCCTTTGGTTTTGGTATCTACTGAAGTCAATATCCCTGTAACCGATTTTAAATCTGGATGTTGCAGTTTAATATCTTTATGTAAATAAAAATAAACTGCGCCGAACAATGCCATTAATCCAAGTAGAACAAGCATTATTTCGCCTATCGCTTTTGTTTTAAAAACACGTTTTCTGTCAGACGAACTGGTTTCTGGAAGCACCTCACTAATGAAATCTTTTATAATTTTATAATCTTCCTCCGTCACGCTCAGACTCGGTATTCTGAATTTTTTTCTGCCTTGTACAAGAGTTATGCTTCGCATATATGAATATTCCTCTTCTCCCTTGGTTTCGTACCATGATTCAAAATCTTCTAAATTGTATTGTTTAATAATATGTCCAAAATAGGAATAGGTAGTAAGTCTATGCTTATGAATCTCAAAATGACCAATCCAACAAATGGAGACAAGACACCCTAAACCTAGCAAAATGAGTAAGCTACCTATGCCAATAATGGTGTAGCACGGGTTAGTTAAAAAAGCCAATTCTTTGTAAATCAGATAATTTCCAACAGCAATTAATGCCATGCTTACTAAGACCAAACCAATGGCAAAGCTGCGAAGAGGTTTTATTATCTTATGGCTTTTGAGGTTGGTCAAGGTTTTTCAAAGATAAGTGAAGTAATTGTAATTTCTATTCTGCGGTTTTTTTGATGATACTCCTCACTTTTAGCGTTCCTTATTTTGGGCTTTGAATCGTTGTACCCTTTAGCTGTAACTCTTCTCGGGTCTATCCCATTTTCCACCAAATAGTTTCTAATTGATTCAGCTCTTTTACACGATAAACAGGTTGACAGTTCATTAGGATAACGCTCGTCCGCATGCACACCCATCTCAAAAGCAAGGTTTGGATATTTGTTCATTGTTTTTAGTAAATCATTTAATATAGGTTTGGCATCATCACTTATTTGAGCATTATCTAAATCGAAATACATAGGTAAAATAAAGAAATAACCTGTATACCAATAAGTCGGGCTATCACTAGCGAAAAGTAAATTTATGCTGTAGGTACAACCAGAATCCAACATAATCTCATTCGATAATGTATGAATGAGATCCACATGCAAACTCTGATTATTAAAGAAGTAAGTGCTTGCAGGCACAATAATTGTGTCAGCTTCCTCTAAAGGATGATTGAGCCACAATGTAACCCAATCATCATCATAATACTCATAAGCCGTTAGGTTTACTATGCTATCTGTTTGGTTCTTGTAGACTAGAGATACTTCTATTTTTTTATAATCGCATTCTTCATTTTGCACATGAACCACATGCTGACCTAAACATACAATCGGGATAAATAGCAAGCTTAGTAAAAGAAGTCTCATAAAAACATTTAAACGAAAATATACCCCAAAAAAATATACCCCAATTTACAGCCTTTCAATTTACAAATTGAAGGATAATGCTTTTTGCAAACTGCTATAATAAAAAAAATGTGCAATTGTGCCGGATGCGGTTATTTTCGAAGCATGCAAAGAAACTATTCGTCTGCTCTAGCAATGCTTGTGAGCGTTTTCTTTTTCTGGGGTTTTGTTGCTGCTGGAAATACCATTCTTATTCCGGTTTTTAAGAAAAGTTTAGACTTGCAACAGTGGCAAGCTCAAATGATTGAGTTTTGTTTTTATGTAGCCTATACCGTAGGTGCGCTTATCTATTATTTCATTGGTCGTGCTCGAGGTCGTGATGTTTTAAACCAGATAGGTTATAAAAAAGGGCTTTCTCTAGGTTTGCTTATTAGTGCGTTTGGAGCATTTTTATTCTTGCCAGCGGCAAGTCTGGAGTCATTTCCACTAATGCTAACAGGACTATTTATTGTGGGACTTGGTTTTTCGTTACAACAGACCGCCGCAAACCCATTAGCCCTTAGCCTTGGGAGTAAAGAAACAGCCAGCAGCCGTTTGAGCATGGCTGGAGGGATTAATAATGTCGGCACTACGGTAGCTCCCATTTTGCTCAGTTACGCTATATTTGGTAGTACAGGAACCGCAGAAAATACAGTACTTAGCCTTAGTTCGGTAAAAGTACCTTATCTCATTTTGTGCGCAGCTTTCATTTTAGTAGCCATTGCCATACGTTTTTCTAAAATACCAGACCAACTTACCGATGATGATGGTTCTATTACTTCAGAGCGACTTAATATTTCAAAATATCCAAACCTTTGGTTGGGTATGATTGCGATATTCGTTTATGTAGGTGTAGAGGTGAGTACTGCGGCCAATCTTTCGGAGTATTTAAAAGTAGAATATGGCAAATCAGAAGACCTGGTTGCACCTTTTATTTCACTTTTTTGGGGAAGTCTAATGATTGGTAGATGGGCTGCATCAGTAGGCGCATTTAATGTTTCTAAAAGTATGGAAAACGTGTTACGCGTAATTGCGCCACTTTTAGCATTTGGATTATTTTTAGCTATCAATTCACTCAAAACTTCTACTGATATTTCCATTTTCTATCCCTATTTGATTCCAATGGCTGTTTTATTGGTTGCCGCACATATCACATCTAATAAGCCACAATTTCAACTTCTTCTATTCTCATTCTTAGGTATTGCGAGTTTGCTGATTGGTATGTTTACGACTGGAATGTGGTCTATATTTGGATTTATCAGCGTGGGATTGTTTTGCAGTACATTATGGCCTTGTATATTCGACTTGTCGCTGCTTAGCCTTGGCAAATTCAAGGGACAAGGAAGTGCTTTTTTAATTATGATGATAATGGGAGGCGGAATAGTTAGTTTATTTCAAGGCTATTTGTCTGATGAATCACTTTTAGGCATTCGTCATAGTTATTGGGTAGGTGTGGTGTGTTTTGCCTATTTGGCCTATTATGGAATGTATATGTATAAACGTAGGGAATTGGCGTAGGAACTGCCCTGCAGGGCAGTTCCTACAGAAAATTATAATTTTGTGAAACCATTGACCATCAATGCACAAATTGAAAAAACAATACCGTTTACCTGGTTTTAATTATGCATCGAACAACGCCTATTTTATTACCATAGTGTGTGCCAATCGAGATTGTTTCTTTGGTAACATAGCTAATGCCGAAATGGAATATTCAGCAATAGGAAAGATTGCCTTGAACCATATCAATCGTTCGAAGGAATTAAAGAAGAATATAGAAATTTCAGAATTTGTAGTTATGCCAAATCATTTACATTTCATTGTAATTCTTAAAAATGAACAAATATCTGAACCATCTGCCCCAAGTGCTTTACCTTTTGGTGATGGTTTTGTGCGGCGTGGACATATCGGTCCACAACAAAAAGGAGCTTTAGGCACATTTGTAAATAGCTACAAAGGACATGTTACACGAGGTTGTAAAAAACTAGGGTTTATGGATTTTGGATGGCAATCGAAATATCACGATAGGATTATTCGTAATGAGGCTGAATATGATAGAATTGCAACCTATATAAACGAAAATATCGCGAATTGGAATGAAGATTCGGAGAATGAAAACAATCGATAACCCGGTAGGAACTGCCCTGCAGGGCAGTTCCTACGACAATCCAGGACAGTTCCTTCTATGACGTATCCCTACACAATTCAATAAACCTCAATTTCATCCACAAAGAAAAATGCGTCACCATTCATGGTGCTGCCAATATGTCCTTCGGGAAACTTACCAGCTGAATAGACATCTACTTTTACGTACTGAAACTTATTTTTCTTTCGCGTTGAACCTAGTTCCAAAGCTATGGTTTCTATAAAATTTTCGTATTGAAAGAAATCTACTGATTTTTCATATTTATTGGTTATCAGCCAGTTAATTCCATCTTGACTAACATATACAACTACTTTTTTTGGCATTAAAATCCAAGATCTACTGTCTTGTAAAAACCCAATAGATAGGCTAGATATTTTTTTAGGTTCTTTTAAATCAATGATAAAAGACACCGAATCGGTTTGGTACCCTTGCCATTTTCCTGCCTGCCATTTAGTTGTACCGCGTATTCCGTCTATTAAAGCATCATCGCCACCTGCGTTATATTGCGGATTGGGTGGAATGGAAGGTGTACACGTCCAGTTGTTCAGTTTTTTATAGAAGGTGGCGGAGATGGTGGGGCTTTTTACTTCTTTTGAGTTGATTATTGAATCAGTATAATTAATAATAGTGGACTTAGAAAACGCACTAACCTTTGTTGTCTCAGAAACACTAAATGGCCTAGAGTAGAACTGTTTGCGAATGCTATCTCCATTGAGATAGTAGTATATTGCATTATTAGTATTCAAAGCTTTAAGAGTAATCCAATTTTCTTTTTCAAAAACTGATTGCCCTATAATTAGCGGGGTTGGACAAATTAAGTCAGACTCTTTATTATACCCATTAGACCCAAATCCAAACTCAAAATGACTATCGCTAAACAATAAAATACTTCCATTTTTGATTCTAGTGTGGCTTTCAAAGTTGTTTGAAACTCCTAATATTGAATTTCTGCCTTTTAGTCTTTGTGTTAATATTTTGAAAATGTTTCCATTCTCCAAATTGAAGTAAACCGAATCGAACTGACAATATCCTACGCCATATGAAATTAATCCTGGTGTGATTGGATAAATACCGCAAGAGCTCAATACATACCAAGCACTCATCTGCCCGCAGTCTTCATTACCGATAAGCCCTGAAGGACTATTTTTGTAGAAAGAATCGCAAATTGTGGTAACTAACTCTTTAGTTTTATCATTGCCAAGCATTAAGTAATTATACAAATAAGCGATATGATGACTCGGTTCATTGCCGTGTGCATACTGACCTATTAACCCCGTAATATCCGATTGTGTTCTACCCGTAGTTTTTTCTTTTTCACTAAAAAAAGCATCTAACTTATTTTCTAAATCTTCACTGTTCTTTGCGCCTCCAATTGCTTGTTGCACAAAACTATACTGCCAGCTATTGGCTTCGGTAAAGTGCAGATTCACTTCTTTGGGGTCAAAATTGGGCAACCAATCGCCATTTAGTCGTGGCGTAGCAAAGCCCGTTTCTGGATTGATCACATTTCGCCAAGATTCTGATCTTCTATCAAACACATCAGCAATACTATCTTCTCCCATCGCTCTTGCCATTTGGGCGATGCACCAATCATCATACGAATATTCCAATGTTTTACTTACACTTTCAGGCTCATCTTCTGCTCGAATAAATCCGTATTTGAGGTAACTTGGCAAGCCAAACAAATCCGAATTTGCACTCGCCACCATGGCTTCTAATGCCAATGTCGTATCAAAACCCCGAATGCCTTTCATATACGCATCGGTAATCACGCTTACGGAATGATAACCAATCATACAATCGGTTTCGTTACTTGCAAGTTCCCAAACCGGCAGTCGGCCACTCTGTTTGTAAATTTCCAAAAATGTATTGATAAAATCAGTCGTTCGCCGCTCATCAATAATCGTCATTAGTGGATGTAAGGCTCTGTAGGTATCCCATAGCGAAAAGACAGTGTATTGAGTATGGTTAGGCGAGTCGTGAATTTTCATATCATGACCCCGGTATTTGCCATCTACATCTTCAGCTATATTAGGGTGAATCATACAGTGATAAAGGGCTGTGTAAAAAATGAATTTCTTGTCTTCGTCTTCCGTAAAAATTGCTACTTTAGAGAGTTCTTGGTCCCAATGCGCTTGACCGTCTGCCATTACTTCATCAAACTGAACCCAATCGTAGGTTTTGCCTGTTTCGTAAGCTAAATTGCGTTGTGCTCCAAAAATTGAAGTAAATGAAATACCAACATGTGCCTCTAATTGATTTTTATCTAAGTTTTCAAAATACAAAACAGCTTTGCTGCTATCTTCATTATACATAATTTCTGTTATCTCCGAAGTAAAATCCATGCTAAAATAGCAGTGCTGTTCCTTCGCCCAACCTTCACTTATCCTAAATCCATCTAAGGTATGTTTTCCTCTTTCTTTTATTACAAAATCCAGCGTTTTATCTCTATGCTTCAAATCCAGTAAAATATACGCCTCGGTTTTTTCAAAAGTGTACCTATGAAAACCAGCCCAAGTCGAAGCCGTTAGTTCCACTTTTACGCCGTTGTTTGGCAATTCTACTTTGTAATAGTTTGCCTTCGCTACTTCGTCGTTATGGCTAAACTTGGTTTTGTATTCTTCGGGTTCAAACGAAATGGGATGTACGGATGGAAGCAATAGAATATCGCCATAATCACTCACTCCTGTACCACTTAAATGCGTATGAGAAAATCCGTAGATAAATGAATCGGAATAGTGGTAACCGCTGCACCCATCCCAACTGCCATCTATACGCGTATCTGGACTTAGGTGCACCATACCAAATGGCACCGTAGCTCCCGGAAAGGTATGTCCATGACCTCCTGTACCGATGAAAGGGTTTACATATTGGCTTGGATTTTGGGCCAAGCACAAGTTTGAAAGAAATACCAAAACGAACAGACCACGCATGTGGCGAAGGTAGGTGGAAATCAGTAGAGTGGGAATTTGCTAATTATTAACAAAAAAGCTCTGCATACTGGCGGAGCTTTTTGTCTTTAGGATTCAATTAATTTCTATTGACTAATTCGTTATTGATAATTTAATTTCACAGGACCTGCATTCATTTCCTCCGCAAATTGGTGTGAATGAAATCGTGTAATTTCCGATCGCGTTAAAAGAATGAGTAATAGAATCGTTAATGCCGCTAGCAACTATTCCTCCTGCTGCATTTTTAATAACATATCTATATGTTGTGCTACACTCATCTGCAGGATCACATAGATATAGAGGAGCATGGAAAGTATATAGCTTCCTTTTTGCCAATTTCTTAGTATCACCACAAACGACTCCCTTAATACCTGCTAAATCGTATTGCGGCACTCCACTAATTCGTATTCTATCAATACCATAATATCCACATTTACAAGTATCTGCATCTTTTTGAGTTACAGAAACCTTTATTACGCAAGGGGTACACTCTTGTCCGCCACTCTTAGGAAACACCGATATATAGTAAAATCCGGCATTATTAAACTGATAGTTTTCGAATTTACCACTTCCGTAATCAATTACGGACATAGCCACATCTCGTATAATCCATCGATATTCTGGTATGCATGCGGAAGGAGAACAAATGAAATCGGGAAATATGGTGTTTAAATAAACCCCCTTAGTTATTTCAATTTCACCGCCACATTTTACAGGTTTCATCTTAGGTTGTATTTTTCGGTGTAATGGACAAAATAGTTGTGCAGGCCTTATGTTCTCTAAAGAACTGCCGGAATAAATGGCGGAAGTGGAAAAACCGTAAGCCTTATTACCGTATTGCATATACTGTGTTGGAATATACTTATTAAATATCTTTTTGCGAGCTCTAAGCCACTTGTCAACTGTGATTTCGTCATTTGTAGTTTCGCAGAAGACAAGTGAATGGTCTGTTTTTGTTCTAAGATAGTAGTAATACTGCCCTTGAACTATGGGTTGTTTAATTCCAAATGCATATATTCTTTTCTGCTTATACATAATTATACCTGTAATTGCCAGCTACAGCAACTGTTAACCTATCAAATAGATTTTCTCCGAAGTA
>JBEAPG010000005.1:0-16451 GCA_041164545.1 Bacteroidota bacterium | reverse complement strand
TTGGGTTCACGTAGTAATAGCAAATGCAAAACGCACATTATTAGGCATATATCATAAAATTAAAGGGAAATATTTACAGTTGTATCTTGATGAGTTTTGCTATAAACTAAACAGAAGATACTTCGGATAAAATCTATTTCATAGGTTAACAGTTGCTGTAGCTGGTAATTACAGGTATAATTATGTATAAGCAGAAAATAAAATAAAAAAAGACACGCAATCAACTTCGTCATTTCTATTATTGCACAAGGTTTTATTTTCGTACGATTAGAAGTAAAAATTAAAATTGAAAATTCTAGGGTCCAAATTCTAAATAAAAAATGCGAATAAGAAAAAAGATATCCGATATATATTACACTTACTTTGAACCAATAACAGACATCCCTTTCAATGTCAAACGACCTCCAAGCACTTTTGAGAAGGAGATAATTAAGAAAGTAAAGCCATATACCATGACTTCTCCTGAAAGGATAACAGCCCTTATAAGGAGCGTAGATTATGTTCTTCGAAATAATATTGAAGGAGATTTTGTAGAATGCGGAGTTTGGAAGGGTGGCAATATATTGGTTATGATTGAAGTACTTAAAGAGCATCATACAACCAGAAATATTTATTTATACGATACCTTTGACGGGATGTCGGACGCCACAGATTTAGATATATCTATTGATGGAGCAAAAGCGTCTAATCTGCTTGCCACTACTGATAAATCGACTGAAATATGGTGTTATTCTCCGATAGACGAAGTAAAAGAAATCTTAGCTCAGTCTACTTACCCAACAGATTTATTGCATTTTGTAAAAGGCAAAGTAGAAGACACTCTTCAACATACTGTACCTGAGCACATTTCACTTTTAAGATTGGATACGGATTGGTACGAATCAACAAAATCGGAAATGGAATTTCTTTTTCCAAATCTTAAAAGTAAAGGCATTCTAATTTCTGACGATTATGGGTTTTGGCAAGGATGTAGAAAAGCGATAGATGAATATATGGCTACTCAAAAAATAGACCTTAAATTAAACAAAATAGATAAAGTCGGATATATAGCCATTAAAAAGTAATTCTTTATGCAAGCTAGTTTTTGCACCATAATTACTCAAAATTATATCGGTTTTGCTAGAGCCACGGAGGAATCTTTAAAAGCGTGCGACAATAAACCACTTTCTATATTTATATCTGAATGGAAAAAAAATTTAGAAGATAAATTCTTAGAAAAAAACAAGACAGATTGTTACTACTTAGATGACCTATGCGCAGAAGGAAAAGTTGGCTATCTGTTGTATCAAAAGTATTATCATAGGCATATCTCTGAATTCCGTTGGGCGATGAAAGGAGTCTTCATATCTTTCCTTTTGAATAAATTCGAAAAAGTAATTTATTGTGACGGAGATATGTACTTTTATAATTCAACCGCCTTTTTATGGGATTTACTTGATACACATAGCGTCATACTAACTCCACATTGGAGGAATATAGATGTAAATGCGAAATCACAAAGCGAAATCACAAACTTTGAGTCACTCCATACTAGTGGGCTATATAATGCGGGATTTTTAGGAGCTAATCGTAACGGAAGTGCAGCATTGCAATGGTTACATGACGCAAACTTATATCGATGTGAAATAAAACCCCATGAAGGGCATTTTGGCGACCAAACATACTTCAATATGTTGCCCATATATTTTGAAAATGTTCATATTATTAAACATCAAGGATGTAATATAGCGAGTTGGAATTTTGCAACTTGCGCGAGATTGATGGAAGGAGAAGATGTTAGAATAAATGGAAAACATCCAATTATCTTTATTCACTTTACCACTAGCACAATTTTTGATATCCTTTCTAAGAAGGATTTGCATTTAAGCCAATTTCTTAAAGAATATTTGGAAGCTTTAAAACGACATGGAGTATCTAGAAACTTTGAAGAAGAGTATAAAATCTATCTATCAAGACCAAAAAACCGAATTAAAAGATTCATCAAACCAATACTTTTAAATCTATTCCCAAAATGGAGTAAACTGCATTAATGAAAGAAGCGGTCGTCAATCAAATGGCTTGATGCCAAAACGCAAAAATTGCTTATTTACAAAATTATTTAACTCAGGAGCCAATTTGAATTTGTAATTCAGTAAGGCATAAACCAGAAGAAAAAGTGGAGAAAAAATTGCAATATTCAGGATATTGTACTCGAATTTTGGTGAAATTAAAACAAGCAATGCCAATACCGAACCTATAAATAATGTATACAACATACTAACTTGAAAGGGGTGCATTTTATACTTGTAGAATATAAAAAGCACTTTTATTGCATTAAAAATCAGAACAGATATAAGCGTTGCAAAGGCACAACCCTCAAGTCCATAATCGGGAATAAGAAAGTAATTAAGTATAACATTTAACGCCGCAGTAATGAGCATAAAAAAAACATTATACAAGTAATCCTTGGACATGGCAATAATCTGATTATTCAAACCTGCAGCTAAATCTATAAGCTTTGCAACTCCTAATATAATAAATGTTGTTTTTGATGCAGAAAATTTATCTCCTTTCGGCATGAGTGCGAATAAGTCATCTAAGCCTATTAATACAGCAAAAAACAGACCTAAGCTTATTACAAATAATGTTGAAGCGGTCTGTTTGTAGAACAAATTAATAGACTTCAGATCATTGTTTTTCCAATAAGTGGCTAGAAGTGGCACACCTATAGCCGCGACCAATGTAAGTGGCGTGGCTATCGCATTTGCTATATTGAATGCCAAAGAATATATTCCTGTTTGATATGAACCACTCATATCTGTAAGTATTAATATATCAATTTGATTAGAAAAGCTATAACCTAAGCCTCCAATTAAGCCGAAAATAGCAAAAGCAAACATTGGCTTAATATTAGGATCTGCCTTAATAGTTGAAAGTTTGAGCCACTTAAAATTTAGTGTATCCAACTTCATAAGATATAGCCTGTAGGTAATAGTTAGCATTAAATAAAACACCAATATACCCACCAAAACAAAATCAAAAGAATACAATCCGAAATAATATCCAGCAGCCAAAATAGGTGTAATAATTTTATAGAATTGATTTAGCATAGCGGGAACTGCGGTTCTCTGATAACTCGAACTATATTGCTGATAAACTTCAGAAATGGGCATTAATGCAGTAATTCCCAATAATATCATTAAAGTCAAACTTGTTATATCATCACTTCCAAAGTGATTTTCCAATCTCTGAAAAAAGAATAAATACAGTAATACAAATATTATCGTTGTGGCGAATACTATGGTTACAAGTAAAGAATAGAAGTAATTCTTTTGTGTTTTAGAATCTTGGTAATAAGCGAAATACTTTACTACAACTGTACCGAAACCCAATAGAATAAAAGGCATCATGAGCATGGAAACTTGTGCCACAAAACTCAAAACACCTATTTGTTCTACAGACAAAAAATATGGATAGAATATTACAGTGTTAGCCATACCAAATACTATACCTCCAAAAGTAACTATCCCACTTTTGAAACTCTGTCTTGCAACTACTCCCATCTTAATTTATTCCAAATTATAATTTGCAAAAAATTGAATTTCATTAAATAGCCAAACACTATTTCGACTCAATTTTTATCTTTATCATCAAATCCCACTATCGCAATTCTTTTGCCTAGCTACTTCTTAGCCACCATCACATATCCAAAAGGAAAGTTTTTTGAGGTTTTTCTCGAAATACCTTTTCCGATACTATGCACAAAAAACCAAGTAACTTGATGAATTAGCCAGCATATTGGTTTGCCTATCAGTGGTATTTCGTGCAAATGCTTCATGATAATATCTGCGAGTATTTCTGGTGAACCTCCAATAGCGTCAAGTGTTACAATCGCTAGCGTATTTTCTTCAGCCATAGCTCTTAGGCTAAATTGAGTATACCGATAGTAGTCAAATGGTTTTTCGTGTAACCAGTAGAAAAAAGGAACATTCATAATTAAATTTCCTCCGGGTCTCAATATTCTCGCAATTTCACTCATAAGCAGTTTTGGGTTGGATATATGTTCTAGTACATCAGAAAGTATAATAGTATCAAAACTATCGTTTGCTAAGTCTAATGGATTATTCAAGTCCATTTCAAAGTCGAGATGACTCGTTTGGTGCAAGGTATTCCCCCAATCTACACAAGTTATCGATGTCGAAATATCTTTATACGCGAGATACATAGGAACAAACCCACAACCTAAATCCAACAAATCTCCTTTTGCATATGTTGGCAAAAACCTATTATACTGCTCTGCTATTCTCCCTGTCATTAATCTGGACGTTACATCCACATTTGGTCCTATGCCAAGTTTTCCATTGTTATAGCTAAATTTTGAAGGCTTCCACAATTCTATATTCTTCATAAATCCCTAAAAGTCAAAATTTTGTTTCTTATTAATTTTTTTGCACTTATTTCTAGTACCTTTGGGCAACAATTTTCCGCTATTTGATGAAATTCAGAAAAATCAACTTCATAACTATTCCCCTTCGACACCTCGGCTATTTTAGTATATCCTAATTCCTGCTTCACTATTTGCGCAATATCGGTTAAATTCACTTTTTGAGGCAAACCCACATTAATAGTATAATTCCTTAGCTTATTCACCTCTAAATGCTGAATACAACAACGAATCACTGCTGGCAAGTGGTCTACATCTATAAAGTAACGAGCAGCATTCGCAAAAATACGTAATTCTTCTCCAGCTTCTATAGTCCGTTTTATATACCCTAAAAGTTGACTGTCATTATTTTGCGAGCCCACTACTATGGGCAACCTTATGACTAGTACTTTTTCAAAGTTAGTTAAGAGATATTTTTCTATTTTCTTTTTATGAATAACGTACGGGGTGTCGGCCAATTCTCCGTCAAAAATGCTTACCGTACTGAAATATACAAAATGCTTTTTTGTAGCAATATGCAAGTCTATTAAGTCCAATTCTCGTTGATAAGCTGCGGCATCACTTTCACGAGAATTTGAAACTCCCGATGCAAATATTATACAATCATCCCAATTGAAATCTGAATTTAAAAATGTTCTAGCTATTAGTCCATTACCTACTATCATACACCAACAATTTCTTTAAATCTCTCAAACCTTAATTCTGGGGTATAGTTTGTCAATACCTTTGCTATGGCAGATTCGCTCCGTCTTTGCTTTTCTAAAGGAGACAAATGAATTACTTTGTCTATCAAAGCTTGCGCTACTTCCAACTCCTTTCTTTTTAATATAAAGCCTATATCACCAATTATATCTGGTATCCCGAATACATTACTCCCTAATGGAATACAGCCATACATCATTGCTTCTGCAAGTGCATTAGGAAAACCCTCAGCTATAGAAAATTGAATATAAAATTGGTGCGAACAATAAATATCAACAAGTTCATTGTAGGGTATTGCAGAAATAACCGTCAGGTTAGGCAGTTTTGGACCGTTGTAATTATTGCCAACTAACGTAAACTTATACGATGGATTTGCTTTTGCTAATTTCACAAACAGATCTATCCCTTTTCTGTAAAACACCTTACCTGTAAGACTTGATGCAACAGTTAAAAAAGAGTTCTCATCTTTTTTACTCAAATCTACTTTTCGCTCCTGTTTAAAGCCGCAATGCAAAGGGGCTATTTCACCCTTTAGCTTTTTATTAAACGCCAATAAACCTTGCTCAGGAAATTTTACATCTACATAGTCAATTCTACTTTTAACCAAGCTTTCGTGAACTGGTAAAATAAAATCTGCAAGTCTTAGTGACTTGCTAGTAAACCAACTATAGATGGTCTTTCTATAATTTCCATGGTCGTAATAGGGCAAGTTGTGACACTCTGTACCACCTAGAAATGCCACAGTTTTAATCCCATAATATTGAGATAAAAGAAAAGGAAAATAGGAATGATATCCTACAAACCAACTGCTTACCAGATCATATTTTTTAAGTTGAAAAATACTAAACCAAAACAATTTAAAAAGACCAACGAGCAGACTTAATGGCCGTGTCGTATCGATCACCTTCACGTCTACAGTTTCATAAATTTTATGAAGCATGTCAGCATCGCGTTTAACAAAAGTGATAAGTGCAGGACAGAAGATTATTGCTCTTTTGGTCAAAATAAGGGTGCAATTTGTCATTTTTATAGCCAAAATAAAAACAAATTTGAACTCCAGATTCGATATTTAAACAAATTGATGGATTATATACCTTTCTCCAATACTAACTTATGCATACATATCAGCATTTTGTTTTACTTCAAACACTTCATTTAATACAGAAAGTAAATTGGTTTTCCGTTTTTGAAATGTAAAATGAGTTTGAATACGTCCACTCGCACGATTGGCTAATTCACGCTTTTTATCGCCGTGTAGTTCTACCACAGATGCTATTAATTTAGTGCATTCCGCCATACTTCGTGAATTTAATATAAATCCAGTATCACCAATAATAAATGGAATTCCAAAAACAGATGACCCAATAGGTATACATCCATAAAGCATTGCTTCTGCCAACGCATTAGGAAAACCCTCTGCCACAGACAATTGCAGGTAAAACTGATGTTTTATGTAAACATCTATCAACTCATTATACGATATTGCATCCAACACCCTAAGATTGGGCAAATTTTCTCCCGAATAACCATTTCCAACTATGGTAAAAGAGTAATTTGGAAATGTTTTTGCAAGCAATATGGTCATATCAACTCCTTTTCTGGTATAATCCATTCCATATAACTGAGATGAGACTGTCAAAAATGAATTTGGGATTTTAGTTGAAACATCCCACTGCTTTTGTAGTTCAAAGCCACAATATAGTTCTTCAATAATTCCATTCAGTTGTTTGTTAAAGGCTAAAATACCTTGCTCTGGAAACGTAACTTTATCATAGGTTATAAAACTAAATATTAAACTCTCATGCACAGGTAAAATAATATCCGAAAATCGCAAAGATTGATGCGTTACAAATGCATACAAGTTTTTTCTATAGTTACCATAATTAAATTCTGGAAAATTATGACACTCTGTGCCACCTAAAAATGCAATAGTTTTTTTACCATATAACTTTCCAAAAACAAATGGCAAAACACTGTGGTAACCCACAAACCAAGATGCTATAATATTATATTTTCTTAGCCTAAATACAGATTGATATAGGCTTTTTAACAAAAGAGGAATTAATTTCAACTTGCTTTCAGTTGGCAGGACAACCAAATCTACTTCGATAAAAATACTTCTTAAAATCTCCAAATCACGCAATACAAACGTGTTTTTCTTTGGACATAACAATAGAACTCTGCTGTTTACTAAAGAATAATTACTCTGCATTCCACTTTTTCAATACATTCAACCTCCAATTTAAAATTGGATTGCTGTCTAACATTGTAAAATACTTTTTCAATGGCCCTTTTGCCCATCGCAATTCCCCAGGAGTAACAAAGCCTTTTTTGTCTTTACGCTCATATATATCCGACGGAAGTACATCCTTACAGGCTTCCCGCAAAACAAACTTTGTTAACCCATTTTTTACTCTCCATTCCACAGGAAGTGAAAAGCCATATTCAACCAATCTATGATCTAAAAACGGAACCCTACTCTCTATACCAAAAGCCATACTATTTCTATCTTCAAATAGTAATAAAGTCGGCAAAGTTGTTGTCATAATCAAGTGGTAAAGAAAATTATCTGTTCTGTTTTTGAATTTTTTTTCAAGAAAAATACTTGAACCTGAATAATCGAATCCTTCAATATTTCGAAATTTTCTCTTCAATTCAAGCTGAACAAATCCATTTTCATCAATTACGGATAATACACACGACAGTACTATACATCTTATCCATTCTTTCAGAGAAATTCGATGTTCTTTTTTGTGAAAGTATAGTGTTTTTGCGTAAGAGAAGAGTTTTCCTTGTCTAATATAATCTGCCAGAATACGATAATAGGTATGCATATATCCTATTAAATACTCATCGCTTCCTTGCCCGTTTATCAATACTTTCATTTTTTCCTCAGCTGCAAGTTTCATCACAAAATACTGAGAATAAAAACTACTGCTGCTCGGAGGAATGTCTATTTGATTTAAAAAATCCTTAAAGCTTCGTTCAATATCAGTGTCTGACGGCTCCTTATAAACCGGCACCACATTAGGAAACTTCTTAGGTATCTGACCGGCAAATGGTCGTTCATCTACTGCATCCTTGCCTGAGTAAAAAATAGTGAATGTCTTATAATCTAAGTCTTTGTGATTTGACACAATACTTGCGACAATTGAAGAACTGTCTATACCTCCACTTAACGCCGATCCTACAGGTACATCACTTCGCATGTGCAGTTTCAATGAATCATTAAACATTTCTCGAAATTTCGATATTGCTTCTTCTTCATTCGTAGGCACCTCAACTTTATCTAAATCCCAATATCTGCTCAATTTCAAGTCACCCTTTCGCCACACCAAATTATGTGCCGACCTAAGTTGTGTGACATGCTTATAATAGGTTTCATCTTTATACCCCACTATGCCTAAGCTTAAACCACGTGCAATTTGCTTAGTATTTGGTATCGATTTAAAAACATGCAAAACACGGAGTGTTTTTAGTTCAGAGGCAAAATAAAAATCTCCATTCTCTTCAATATAATAAAAAGGTTTAATCCCAAATCTATCGCGAGAACAGAACAAAAGTTCTTGATCATTATCCCAAAGGGCAAAAGCCCACATTCCAACAAAGCGTTTTACACATTGCTCACCCCATGCTAAATAAGCAGAACATATCACTTCTGTATCGCTCGAAGTCTCAAAACTATAACCAAGCAATTGCAATTCACTTCTTAACTCTAGATAGTTATATACCTCACCATTAAATGCCAGACTAATGTTCTTGTAATCAAACGGTTGATTTGCATTTTCGCTTAAATCTAAAATACTTAATCTATTGTGACCCAAAATTCCGTTTTTAACAATTTTATGACCAGTTGCATCAGGACCTCTATGCTTTTGAATCTCGAGCATCTGCGTAAGATTCTTAACATCTGACTCCAAAATTTCTGCAGTTTTAAAAATACCGGCAATGCCACACATATTCTATATATTGGGGTAAAAGTATTTAGAATGCTCAACACTTATTTGTGTTAAAGTTAACTTTAATCTGATTTTAATTTATAATTAATACGCCATGGACATCTTTTAAATTCTCATTTGCGTTCATACCAAAAAAACTGCCTAATTTGCAACATCATTAAACAAGTACTTCTTATAACATACTATTGGCCGCCCAGCGGAGGTGCAGGAGTGCAACGTTGGTTAAAATTGAGTAATTACCTCCAAGAACAAGGGTTGCAAGTTCATCTTATTGTTCCCAGGCCAAACGATGCAAGCTATTTTGTTTTTGATAAAAGTTTGGAAAAAGACATTCATCCAGGCATAAAAATTTATCCAACAAAGACCATCGAACCTTTTGGATTGTACAAAAAGATATTTGGTGGAGACAAAATTCCCGCTGCCGGATTTTCCAATGTAGATACTACAAGCTTCAAACAAAAACTATCAATTTTCATAAGGACTAATTTTTTTATTCCAGATCCAAGAAAATTTTGGAAATATTTTGCTTATAAACAAGCCAAAAGCATTATTGAAAAAGAAGGAATAAAAACTGTAATCACCTCTAGTCCACCTCATTCCGTACAATTAATTGGAGCAAAACTCAAACGCAATTTTGATATTAATTGGATAGCTGATTTGCGCGATTTATGGACCGACATTTACTATTACCCAGTGTTGCAGCATTCCAAACTCTCAGCTTATATTGATAAAAAGCACGAACTGAAAGTGCTAAAAAATGCGGACAAGGTTGTAACTGTAAGTCCATTCTTTGAAGATCTTTTTGCTAGTAAATCTAATCGTATTGATAGGACAAAATTCACTTTCATCCCGAATGGCTTTGATGAGAAAGACTTCAGTAAATTTAAATATGATAAAAAATCGAGTTTTACTATTTGCTACACCGGTACTTTAAGTAAAGAATATCGAATTCAGCCTTTCTTAAAAGCTTTATCAAAATTGGTTACGGAAGCTATTTCAGTTAAATTGAGATTTGTAGGAGTCGTCTATCAAGAATTAGAAAAGGAGCTTAGTAGCTTGAACCTAATAGACTCTACCGAATTTATTGGATATGTTCCTCACAATGAAAGCATCTCATACTTGGAAGATGCTTACGCATTATTGTTGGTTGGACCTTTAAACGAATCTAATACCGAGGGGAGTATCCCTGCCAAAGTATTTGAATATATGGCTGCCTCTCGTCCAATTATATATATTGGCAAACCAGATGGTTTTATGGCAAAAATGCTTTCAGAAACGAATTCTGGTTCTTCGTTTGGAGATGATGAAAACGCGATTTATGATCGTTTAAAAGAACTTTACCAAAATTACACTCAGCATGTTTTTCCATCTCGTATTAATGAATCTATTAGGAAATACTCCAGACAAAAACAAGCAGATCAATATGCAAAACTGATAGTTTAATATTTTCTAAAAATAATAAGAGAACCAAAGAGTGTATTATTGCAAGAATAGAAGATGCTTAATAACTTTAAAAAAATTCTAATTTTAGCTCCCCATACTGATGATGGCGAATTTGGGTGCGGAGGAAGTATAAATAAGTGGTTAGAAGAAGGTCGCGAAGTATTTTATGCTACCTTTTCAGCTTGTAAACAATCTGTTTTGCCACAGTTTCCTGAAGATATTTTAATAACTGAAGTAAAAGCTGCCACTCAAACCTTGGGCATAAAACCTGAAAATCTCATACTTTTTGATTATGAGGTACGTACTTTCAATTACCATAGACAAGCAATTCTTGATGACTTAATAAAACTAAGAGCGGAAATTAATCCTGATTTGGTATTAATGCCTTCTATCAATGATATTCATCAGGACCATAAAACTATAATGGAAGAAGGTCTTCGTGCTTTTAAGTTTAAAAGTATTTTGTGTTATGAAATGCCATGGAATAATCTAAACTTTAATACCACGTGTTTTAGTATTTTAGACGCAAGACACATCGATAAAAAAATAGAGGCCCTTAAGAAATACCAAAGTCAAGCGCATCGCCCCTACTCCAACCCAGAATTTATTAAGGGCTTAGCAATTGCAAGAGGCGTTCAAATTAGTGCTGAACAGGCTGAAGTATTTGAGGTACTTAGATGGAAAATCTAATCAATATACTCGTTACTGGTGGTGGTGCACCTGGAGCACCTGGCATTATTAAGGCACTACGCTCAGTCAATCGATTTAACCTATTTTCTTGCGATGTTCATTCAGTTACAGCGGGAAAACTTCTTGCCAACGACTACTTTACTGTTTTACAAGGCGACAATGAAGAATATTGCAATGATTTGCTAACTAAATGTTTACAAAGAAATATTAAAGTAATATTCCCAATAACCACCAAAGAATTAATCCCGTTAAGCGTAAATAAATCTATTTTTAAACAAAACGGTATTGACATAATTGTAAGCGACTTTGAACCTTTACAAATTGCAAATAATAAAGGGCTACTGTACCAACATCTCCAAAACGCAGATATAGCGGTTCCTTCTTTTTTTGTAACCAATACGTTAGATGAGTTTAAGAAAGCCGCGCAGCAACTTGGCTATCCAAACACTAAGTTTATTTTTAAACCTTGCCAAGCTAATGGCAGTCGCGGCTTTAGAATTGTAGAAAACGGAAAGTCAGAGCACGATTTATTATTTAACGAAAAACCAAATGCCACTTTTATTTCATATGAAAAAACAATTGAAATATTAAGTGAAAAACCTTTTCCCAGCTTAGTAGTATCGGAGTATCTACCTGGCAAAGAATATACTGTGGATTGCTTAGTAGAAAATGGCAAAACACAATTTATTATTCCTAGAAGTAGAGACAAAATGAATAACGGAATAAGTGTGGCTGGTACGATAGAGAAAAATCAAGAAATTATAGATTATTGTAGGTCGATTCTAGACTCCCTTCCACTTGACGGCCCTATAGGTATTCAAGTAAAATATAGTTCTAAAAACGCTCCTCTTCTAGTTGAGATAAACCCAAGAATACAAGGAACTTCAGTAGCTTGCATAGGTGCTGGAGTAAATATACCGGCAGTATGCGTGTATCAGAAACTAGCATTTCAATCCGAAGAAATATCCGTTAAATGGGGCACCCAGTTTATCCGTTATTACGATGAACTATATTTCGACGAATAGAAACGTGTAAATTAATATTTCATTAAACCCTGCATATTTAATAATATTGAAACCTATTTAAATTTAACCAGAAAATGAAAGAGCTTTTAAACCAATATAAAGTGCATTTATATGCCTTATTAGTCTTACTTGTAGTATCTGCGGCATTCGTTCCTCAGTCCTTTCAAGGCAAAGCATTGCAACAAAGCGATATAAAACAATATAATGGGGCTGCTACCGAATTAGATTATTATAAAAATACACAAGGCGAAATACTACATTGGACCAATTCTCAGTTTGCTGGAATGCCTACTTATATGATAAGCGGCCTAACCCAAGAACTACCATTACGTTTTCTTCAGTTCCCCAATAAACCGGCAGTTTGGGCAAAAATATTTTTGTACCTGCTTTGCGGTTACATTATGTTCATCTCCTTTGGCGTAAGACCATGGATTGCCGTTATTGGAGCTATCGGAATGGGCTTTGCTACTGAAAATTTCACAATTATAGGAGTAGGGCACAATACGAAAGCTATGGCTATCGCATACCTGCCTTTAGTCATTGCTGGCTGTCAATATCTGTTTCGAAAAAGATATCTATTAGGACTAAACCTTGTGGCTCTCGGTTTGGGTTTAGAAATTTTGGTAAATCACCTTCAAATAACGTACTACGGAGCTATTCTTATTGGCTTATTCTTTGTTTTTCAATTGGTTGAACACATCAAACAAAAGCGAATCAAAGATTATCTTATTGCTACATGTATTGCTGCAGGCGGTGCAATTCTTGCCGTTGTGTCAAATAGTTTACCTCTGCTACTCACCAATGAGTATTCTAAAGTAACTATCCGCGCAAAATCAGATTTAACCATAAAAAAAGAGGGCGATAAAATTGTTCCTGCTGAGACAATTGACGGGCTTACAGAGAGTTATGCTTTTTCTTATAGCAATGGATGGACAGACATTTTTGCAACCTTTATTCCAAACTATAGCGGAGGAGATAGCGATAAAACAGGACTATACTATGGCGATATAGGGGGCACTTCAGGTCCAAAATATGTAGGTGCCGGTTTATTTATTCTTATGGTATTGGGTTTTGTATTGCTTCAGGGAAGTATAAGATGGTGGCTACTAACTGGTATGCTGCTTGCAATTGTGCTATCATTTGGCCAAAATCACTTCAAATGGTTCAATGACTTTATGTACAATTATGTTCCACTTTACAACAAATTTAGAGCACCGAGTATGATTATGGTTGTGGTGCAATACTGCGTTGGTTTGCTTGCCATACTAGGTTTGGAACAGATATTTAGTCTTTCTAAAAAAGACGAAGGAACATTTAAAAAAATAAAATTTGCTGGATTCGGCACCCTCGGATTCATTGTGTTTCTTACTTTCTTCAGTACTTTATTTAATGATTTTAACACAAACCCGCAATACGATGAAGTAACAGGTGAAATGATATACGACGGTGACACGCGTTATGCGCAATCTGCCTTACAGCAAAATAATCAGCAAGTTACTCAAGATGGTATTGATCGATTTAAAGAACGAATAGCTGAAGCTCGTATTGAAGCCATGAAAAAAGATGCCTATCGCACCCTATTTTTTGCAGGGGCTATATTTCTGGTTATTTGGTTCTTTTACAAAGAAAAACTTGAAGGCAAATATGCGTTGATCATTATTGGCTTATTAATAACCGCAGATATGTGGACTGTAGGTAAGCGCTATCTCAACGAGAAAGATTTCAAAAACAAATCTTTGGTTGACAACCCTGTAATACCGTATGATGTTGACAGGTCAATACAGCTAGATACGTCGTACTATCGTGTATTAGACCTTACAGTAAATCCACTTGCCGATACACGAACATCATTTTTCCACAAATCACTAGGTGGCTACAATGCAGCCAAAATTAGAAGGTACCAAGAGATATGGGATTGGTACTTAATGCCCGATTTACAACAAGGGAGAGTACAAGATAACGGATTGTTAAATATGCTTAACACAAAGTATATTATTTTCCCAAATCGCCAGCAACAAAATGCCCAACCTCAGTATACTGCAAACCCACAAGCATTAGGCAACGCTTGGTTTGTAAATAATATTAAAGTTGTAGAGAGTGCTGATAGCGCCATAGTGAACTTGGGAAGCTTCGACCCAAAATCTACGGCAATAGTTGAGAAACAATTCGCAGATTTAGCAATTGATACACAGATTGATAGTAATGCCCGAATTGAGTTATTGAGCTATCATCCTGAAAAACTGGTTTACAAAAGCAGTAGTACTACTGACGGATTTGCTGTCTTTTCTGAAATTTACTACAAAGCGGGGTGGAATGCATACATCGACAATAAAAAAGTAGAGCACGCTCAAGTAAATTATGTATTAAGGGGTTTACCAATACCGGCAGGTGAACATAGCGTTGAGTTTAGATTTGAACCAGCTACTTATGCTACCGGAAAGCAAATTTCTTATGTCGCTAGTGGGGCTATTTACTTGCTTCTCATTGGTAGTTTAGCTTTTTGGTTAAAAGGAAGTTTGCAAGCTAAAAAAGCATAATGAGGTTTAGCGAAGTACACGGTTTAGCCGACATAAAAAAGAAGTTACTTCAAAACCATAAACAGAATAGGCTAGCCCATGCACAACTTTTTTTAGGGCCAGAAGGCAGCGGAAATTTAGCTTTAGCTTTAGCGCTAACACAATTAATCTATTGCAAAAATCCTACAGAAGAAGATTCATGTGGAGAGTGTGGTTCGTGTCAAAAAATAACGAAATATGTGCATCCAGATGTACACTTTTCATTTCCTACGATAAGCACCGGTAGCAAACCTTCTTGCTCGGATGATTTTATAAAAGAATGGCGTGAAATACTGTCTGACAGTCCGTATTTTACCGAGACAGAATGGGTTCAAAAGATTTCAGACAATGAAAACAAACAGCTAAATATTACGGCAAAAGAAACATTAGAAATCATTAAAAAACTGTCGTTAAAAGCATATGAAGGAGACGCCAAAACATTAATAATCTGGCTACCTGAACACTTAAGAAACGAAAGCAATAAGCTGTTGAAGATAATTGAGGAGCCGCCACAAAAAACGTATTTTATTTTAGTGGCTAACAATTACGACTCCCTTTTACCTACCATAACAAGTAGAACGCAATTGGTTAAGCTACCAGCATATTCTGAGCAAGAGGTTTCTAGTTTTCTCTCTAATAAATATCACTTAGACCACAAGAAGGCTGAAAACCTTGCCTTTTTAGCCGAAGGAAATTTAAACACAGCAATAAAACTGGTAGAAAGTGTAGAAGACAACTACTCACAACTTTTTAGGGAATGGATGTTAGCTTGTTTTAAAAACCAACTGAAACAAGTCGGTATAATTACAGATGACATAGCCAAACTTGGTCGCACACAAATCCAATTATTTCTAAAAAATGGATTAAAAATTTTGCGCGAAAGCTTGCTTTACAAAACGATAGACAATTACGAAATTAAGTTTGAGGGTGAGTATAAAGATTTTATTAAAAAATTTTCAAACACTATAAATGCTCAAACGGTAGAACAAAGCTACCAGCAGATAAATGAAACCATCTATCACATTCAACGAAACGCAAATGCAAAAATCTCGTTGTTTAATTTATCTTTGAGCCTTAGTCAGAACTTTATTAGAACGAAATAAAATGGGTTGCGGAAGTTGCGGAAAAAATAATGGAAGTCATAGTCCCGGTTGCCAAAGCAACGGAGGATGCAGCACAGGTAGCTGCAATAAATTAAATGTATACAATTGGCTTACCGACATGGTATTGCCCGAAGATTATAAGCCTTTTGATGTAGTAGAAGTACGATTTAAAGGAAGTAAAAAACAGTTTTATAGAAATGTAAATAACTTAGAACTTTTTACGGGAGACAAGGTAATTGTAGATAGTGATATTGGCTATGATGTTGGAGAAGTTTCACTAAGTGGGGAACTTGTAAAGCTTCAATTAAAAAAATACGGTGTAGAAGCCGATAATAGCGAAATGCGGACAATTAGGTCGGTAGCTAGTCCTGAGCACGTAGATAGATACAACGAAATAAAAGCGCGAGAAATGGCTACACTTGAGCGCGCTAGAACAATAGCTTTGAAGCTAAATCTTCAGATGAAGATTAGCGATATCGAGTTTCAAGGTGATGGGAAAAAGGTTACATTTTACTATACAAGCGAAGGCAGAGTAGATTTTAGAGAACTTA
>JBEAPG010000004.1:0-16596 GCA_041164545.1 Bacteroidota bacterium | reverse complement strand
ATTTCAAGCTTGCACAACCGACGATGTTCAACCTATTGGAGGTTCGGGAGCAGCAATTGTGTCTATAAGTGTCGATAAATCCGCCATTTTCGAAGATGCCGGTAAAGCAGTTTTAACTGCATCGCTTAGTACAAATACTACCGAAGATGTAACGATAAGCTTGCGATTTACTGGTACTGCAACTATTTCTGCAGATTATAGTGCTACAAACACTATGGTAATATCTGCAGGTAGTTTAACAGCTACAATGGACATTACAGCATTGCAAGATACTGACCAAGAAGGAAATGAGACTATTGTTATAGAAATTAGCAACGCAATTGGTGCTTCAATTGCTGCAAACCAACCATTAGCTATAATTATAGAGGATGACGATGTAGCCCAACAAATACAGCTGATTTTTAATGAGGTATTATATGATCCTTCTAATTCTGGTTTAGATGGCGATGCCAATGGTGATGGCTCTTATGCTCAAAACGAAGATGAATTTATTGAGCTAATTAATTTATCGTCTCAGAATTTGGATATGAGTGGCTACACTATTTTTGATGATGAAAATTTGGCAATAAATTCTCCTAATCATACCATACCAAATGGAACAATTTTGGCTCCAGGCAAAGCATTAGTGATTTTTGGAGGAGGAACTCCTACGGGTAGTTTTGGAGGGGCTACAGTTCAAACATCTACAAGTGGAGATTTAAACATGAATAATGCTGGTGATAAAGTTACAGTTAAAGATGCAAGCGGTAACGTAATTGTTACATTCGATATTGAGCCTTTATCCAATAATCCCAACGAGTCATATACTAGAAATCCGGATTTAACAGGGGATTTTGAGCAGCATACTACCAATACATCCAAGTTATTTTCTCCAGGTACAAAAATTGACGGTTCACCATTTTAAAGCAGAATGAGTTATGCTGGCCTTATCATATCGCTTGTAGTAATAGTAATTGTTGCAAGATTATTATTAAAAAAATATCATCCGCACGCTGTGTTGCTGTTGGCTGGCATTTTTATGCTAATTCTTGCCGGATTATTCGATTTTACACTTCCAACATTAAAAAAACCTACTGGTTTTGATGGTTTTGACCTATTTGCCTATCTAAAAGAATCATTTGCCGACACCAATTCAGGGGTTGGTTTAATGATTATGGCTATCGGTGGATTTGTAGCTTATATTGATAAAATTGAAGCTTCGGCTGTTTTGGTTAAGTTGGCTTTAAAACCACTTGCCTTGCTTAAAAAGTATCCGCATTTATCTGCAGTTATGGTTTTACCAATTGGGCAGATGTTATTTGTTTGTATACCTTCAGCTGCAGGTTTAGGCTTGTTGTTAATGGCTTCAGTATTTCCCATTTTACGAGGATTAGGAGTTAGTAGAATTTCGGCTGTTTCTGTAATTGCCGCCTGTACTGCATTTGGAATTGGTCCTGCGTCAGCCATTACTGCATCTGCAGTGCAAATAGCACAAGCAGAGTCTGTTCCTTATTTTATTAACAACCAAATTCCCTTGGTTTGGCCGCTCACCTTGGTGCTAATGGTATCGTATTACTTTGTAAACCGATATTTTGACAATAAAGAAGAAATAGCACATCCACATGCAAATGATCCGGAGGTAAAGGAAACTAAAGCTCCTGCAGTCTATGCTTTGATTCCGCTAATACCATTGGTTCTACTTATTATTTTTTCAGGTATTATTCCTTTTTTTGGTACAGGCATCAAGCTAGATACCACTACTGCTATGCTAATCAGTTTTTTTATAGCCGTGGTTTTTGAGGCAATAAGAACTCGTGATGTAAAACTGGTGCTTAATTCGTTTAAAATATTTTGGGATGGAATGGGTAACATTTTTAAAACGGTGGTAACCCTAATTATAGCGGCTGACATTTTTGCTCAGGGGTTAATTTCTCTAGGCTTTATTGATAATCTGGTTTTTATTTCTCAAAGTGTGGGTTTGGGTGCAGTAGGTATGGGGGTAGTATTAACCTTCATTATTTTTCTAGCCAGCATGCTTATGGGGAGTGGTAATGCGGCCTTTTTTGCTTTTGCACCTTTGGTACCAAATATAGCTGCAAAGTTTGGTGTAAAGTCGGCTTCCATTATTTTACCTATGAATTTAGCTGCTTCAATGGGCCGTACCGTAAGCCCAGTAGCTGGTGTACTTATTGCAATTGCAGAAATAGCAGGTGTAACATCACTAGACATTGTTAAACGTAATATTATTCCATTTAGCATAGCATTTTTAGTTATGCTTCTATATCATTTTACATTATGCTTTTAATTAAAAATGCAAATACATACGCACCTAAGTTTTTAGGAATAAATGACATTTTATGTGGTGGCGGTAAGATATTGGCTATTCAAAAATCAATAGATATAAACTTGCCACACCTAACAGTTTGGGATGCTGAAGGACAGTTAGTTGCACCAGGTTTTATAGACCAACACGTACACGTAACAGGTGCGGGAGGGAAACGAGGTTTTGCTTCAATGACGCCAGAAATGAAACTTTCGGAGTTTATTGGTTGTGGCACCACCACTGCGGTCGGTTTGTTAGGAACTGATGGTTCTACACGCAGCGTTAAAAGTTTATATGCTAAGGTCCAGGCGTTGGATACGGAAGGTATGTCAGCCTATATGTATACGGGGTATTATGGTTTAGAGCCTACATATATTATGGAATCTGTGCAAGATGATATGATATTTATCGACAAGGTTTTGGGTTGTAAAATTGCAATAACCGATATACGCTCCTCATATCCTACAGATTTAGAGCTTCTTAGAATTCTGCGTGGAGTAAGAGTGGGTGGAATGATAGCCAATAAAAAAGGAATTTTACATCTTCATTTGGGTGGTTTGAAAACCAAGATGGACATTTTGTTCCGATTGGTTCAAGAGCACGAATTTCCTATAGAAAACATATCACCTACCCACGTGGGTAGAACAAAAGACCTTTTTGAACAAGCCATAGAATTTGCCAAGTTGGGAGGAATGATAGATATAACCACTGGGGCTTCCAAATATACCGACCCACACAAATCAGTACTTTATGCAATAGAAAAAGGTGCGAGTATTGATAAAATTACCTTTAGCTCTGATGGAAATGCAGGATTAGATAAATTGGATGAAAATAGCAATTTAATAGTTTTACGACGAGCTCCCAATGATAAGAATTTTGAAGAAATGGTGGCTCTTGCAAAAACAGGCGGTCTAGCATTTGAAGACGCTCTTAAGGTGATAACGCTAAACCCTGCTATAAATATAGGACTAAAAAACAAAGGAAGAATAGTAGTAGGTGCTGATGCCGATTTTTGTGTATTGACGGATAACTATGAATTAACTAATGTATTTGCTAAAGGCAAACAACTTATGAGTAACAAAGAATTAATTGTTAGAGGAAATTTCGAATGAACAGTACAATAAAAAATCTATTAACTTTATTGGTTATGCTATTTTGCGTCAACCTAGTTCAAGCTCAAAATCCTAAATTAAACAAATATATTTTTGGTGAAGGATTAGTTTTTTCGGGCGAAGATGGTCATAAAATGGAACTTACAGGTTATGCTCAACCTTATTATGAAACCAGTACCTATTCAAATGATAGTTTTAATGACTATTACACTCGAGTTAGAATGAGACGTATTCGGTTGCGTTTATCTGGAGACGTAGAGCAACTTAAAATGGACTATCGTTTTCAGCTAGATTTAAGTGGAACCTCAGAAGTAGGAGACGGAACAAGCAATTATCTGATGGATGCGTGGATAGCGTATAATCCTACATCACGCATTAAAATAAAATTTGGGCAAAGTGCTACACCGACTGATAATCGTGAATTAACTATGGGTTCACAATCGCTTCAGTTGGTTGAGCGTAGTAAGTTAACTTCGGCCTTTAGCACCATACGTGAGTTTGGAATTTTTGCTCAAGGAAATTTTAGAACTGGCGGCGGAACCTACCTAAGACCTTATTTAACAATAACCAATGGTGATGGTTTAAATGTATATAACAAAGACCATGGAGGTTTAAAAGTAGGAGGTAGAGTTGACTTCTTACCTTTTGGATTATTTACCAATATGGGGCAGTATAGGCAGGTGGATATGATGAGAGAATTAACACCTAAACTGGTAATAGGAGCAAATTATAGTGTAAATAATGGAATGAGTAGTAGAAGGGGAAGAAACAGCGGAGCCATCCTATATCTCAACGATTCACTTCAAGAGTCGTTGCCAGATTATACTAAGTTTGGCATAGACTTTTTATTTAAGTACAAGGGATTTTCTATGTTAGGAGAATTTGTAACAGCATCAGCTTCAGTTCCCACAGACATTAAATGGAGAGTTCGTAACGATGGGAGTACGTCAGCTAGTTTTGATGTAAATGGCAAGCAAGACGTTGAGAACTATGTAAAAGGCCGCATGATGTTAGGCTCTGCCTACAATATTCAGGCAGGCTATATTTTTAAGAACTTATATTCCATAGATGCAAGATATACCCATTTAAAGGCAGATGAATATTCTTTTTTGAACAACGGTACTTTTTACAACCAACCCAATCATTACACATTCGGGGTATCTAAATATTTAACCAAAGGATATGGTTTTAAGGTACAAACTTCTATTACCTATTCAGAATTAGCTCCATGGTCTAATGATATTTATAGCAATCCTGTTAGCGGTGGAGAGTGGACTTATCGATTAATTACTTCAATAGCGTTTTAGTTTATATGAAACCAACAGTATTTTTAGCATTTGTAATATTTTGTCTTGGGTTTAGCACTTCAATTAATCCGCAGTCCAAAAAAATTACTAAGACTTTCTTTCCTGATTTTGAGGTAGAAATAAATACTCCAGCGTTTAAAAAAGACAAGGGCTTTACTACGTATGATGAGTTAATTACATTTCTATCAAATGCAAAAGAGAAGCACGCAAACACAGTAAGTATTTTTTACATAGGCGAAAGTCAAAAAGGAAAGCAGATTCCAATGGTGGTGCTAAATAAAAATGGGGAAGAGAAGCGCTTAAAAGTGTGGATACAAGGAGGTTTGCACGGTGATGAACCCGCAAGCACCGAGGGGGTGTTGTTTTTAATTGATCAACTTTTAAACAATCAAGAATACACCTATCTTTTAGACAAGTTGGAAATTGGCATTATACCAATGGCCAATATTGATGGCTATGAAAAACAAGATAGATATGCTGCAAATGGTTTAGACCTAAACCGCGATCAAACAAAATTAATGGTGCACGAAAGTGTGCCGCTAAAGCAAGCATTTACAAATTTTGGAGCTCACGTAGCTGTAGACTTTCATGAGTACAGACCCTACAGGAAGGATTTTGCACAAATGAGTGATTTTGGTATTACATCAAGATACGATGTTATGTTTCTGTATACTGGTAACTTGAACGTGCCACAAAACCTACGAGAACTCACTGCTAACACCTTTGTGAAAAATGCCTCACAGGCTATGGATGCAAAAGGAATAGTTAGCCACGACTATATTAATACCACAAAAGTATTGGGAGATATTCATTTTAACCAAGGTAGCGATAATGCACGAAGTAGTGCTACCAATTATGCATTAACTAATGCTATAAGCAGTTTAATTGAGGTTCGTGGTGTGGGAATTGGCAGAACATCTTTTAACAGAAGAGTATATACCACATTTTTAGTGGCAGAATCTTATTTAAAAACAAGTTATAACACTATCGATAAGGTAAAACAAGCCATAGAAATTGCCGAAAAAGAGCAGAATGAACTGGTGGTTCAAAGTAAGAAACACGTTTCTAAGCAACCTATTAAAGCAATCGATTTAGCTAGTTGCAAGGAAATAGAATTAGAAGTAACGGTAAGAGATGCACTTAAATCCAGTGCGTTACTAAGCCGAAAAAGACCCGTAGCTTATTTAATAGATAAAACGGAAACCGCATTAATTGAAAAACTAAGAGTGCTGGGCGTGCAAGTAACTGAGCTACAAAATGCTAAAACTATCGAGGTAGAAACCTACCAGGTTACAGATTATTTAAGACAAGCAGAAAAGTACGAGGGGGTAAATATGCAGGAGATTTCCACACGGCTTGAGCTGAAACAGCAACAATTTGAAGCCGGAACATTTGTTGTTTATTTAAACCAACGAAGGAGCAATTTAGCGGCAGAAGTATTGGAGCCAGAGGCACCAAATAGTTTTGTCTCTTTTGAAGTATTACCCACAGAATTAGGGGCACAGCTACCCATTTATAGATATTTAAAACAAGAAAAATTATAGATATGAAGAATGTTTTATTCCTTATTTTGATTGCATTTACATTAAACGCAACAGCACAAACAAATAATTCGGCCAAGTTTGAATTAGGAAATGGACTTCAGTTTAACTTTAATAATGGCGATTATAAGTTTAAGCTAGGAGGTATGATGCAGCCTTACGTTGCGGTAGATATGCCCGAAGGACAAGATGCAGGTTATTTATTCAATGCCAAACGGACTTATTTTAATTTTTCTGGTATGGCTGTTAATGAGAAAGTTGATTTTTTTATACAAACAGATTTTAGCTTAGGAAGACCACTTCTAGATGCTTGGTTTGGTTACCACCCTACCAGTAATTTGGAAATAGCATTTGGTCAAAAGCAAAACATAGCAAATAACAGAGAAATGTTGGTAATGGAAGACCAGTTACAATTTGCAGATAGAGGGCTATTAAGCCAAACATACGCAGCTACGGGAAGAGAGTTTGGTTTGTTTGTAAGTAATAAGTTTACAATCGGCGATATTGGAATTGTACCCCAAATAGCCATTACTTCTGGAGATGGTAGAAATTCTTTTGGTGCAGATTCTAGAGATATAGATTTAGGTGGATTTAAATACGCTGCTAGATTAGATGTCTATCCTTTGGGATACTTTACAGAAGGAAACGAAAAACGGATCGCAGATTTGGCTCACGAAAGCAGCCCAAAACTGATTCTTGGTGGTGCTGCAAGTTTTAATGATGGAGCAAGTAATAGTGTAGGTGAGGGGCACGGAGATTTCTTTTTGTATAATGCAATACAACAAAATCAGCTACCTGACTATCGTAAGTTATATGGCGATGTACTTTTTAAATACAAAGGGTTTTCATTGTTAGGCGAAGCTACGGTTGCCACGGCTACCAATTTGCAGGGTTCTTACATAGATCAATTAGCGGGTGAGGAGTTGGTGCCAACTCAAATTAGTGAATACCTAGCTTTGGGCACAGGTTACAATGCACAGCTTGGCTATGTAACTAAGGGTGGTTATGGGGTAGATTTTAGGTTTGCTTCTGTGTCGCCAGAGTTTGCTACGAATGCTAATTCAATTGTAAGTGAAAATCAAGCGTGGTCCATTGGTTTATCAAAGTATGTGAAAGGCAATAGTTTAAAGATACACACTGCCTTTAGTTCAGTAAATAATGATGTGCTTGGAAATAGCAATTTAGCTGAATTTATGGTTCAGCTTATTTTTTAGCGTTTATTTTTAGTGTTTACGGTTGCGTTTTACCACACCTCCAGTTACTTCTTTTATGCTCTGCACAAAGAAGAAAGACGTAGGATCGGCTTTGCGAATGGCTAACTTGATACGATGAAGCTCAAGCCTAGTAACTACAGTCATAATAATATCGCAATCTGTTTTTACATCAAAAGATTTGGGTAAATAACCGCGCTCACCTTTGTAAACTGTAATTGCCTTATTAAAGTCTTTAACTATTATTTCTTTTACTAGGTCATACTCCTTAGATATAATGGAAAGTGCGGTGTATTCCTCAAATCCATCTACCACGTAGTCAGTAGTACGCGTCGCAGTAAAATAGGTTAGAATAGAGTACATAGCGGTTTCTATACCAAAGAAAAATGCAGCGGTCAGAAATATTATTGAGTTTACAAATAGGATAATCTCGCTTGTTGTAAAACCCCATTTTTTGTTACTGTAATCTGCAATAATCTCAAGGCCGTCTATTACTCCTCCAGCCTTAATTACCAGTCCAATTCCAAGTCCAATTAAAAATCCACCGAATACAGCTATTAAGATATTGTCTTTAGTTACGGTAGGAACTTCTAAAAATTCAAGTGCAAGGGCTAAAACCACTATGGTTATAAATGCCTGAACAGCAAATGTTTTACCGATTTTATGATACCCGATGAATATAAATGGAATGTTTAAAACAAGAATAATATAGCTTATATCAATGTGAAAAATTTCGTGCGCTAAAATGGAGATACCCGTTACACCTCCATCTAGAAAGTGATTGGGAATCATAAATCCTTTAATAGCTACGACTGCGCAGAGTACACCCAAAACGGTATATAGGATAGAGTGAATATGAAAAATACTACCCCAATGTATCTTTTGTTCTTTTTTACCAGACATCAATTCCCTTTTTTAGTCAATATTCCACTTAGCTTTAATTTCATTCAGATATTTCATCTTTACTGGCTGTCTATTTCGCTTCGCAAAATCAGTGTGATAACTATGATTAGTCAAAAAGTTTATTTGAAGTTGGTCCCATTCTTTTTCATTTTTTACCACACCGTACACTATAAATTCTTTAAAAAGTGTTTCGCCGATGCTGTAAAACTGATCTGTACCTAAATAATCTAAGTCCGCATCACAAATGATTTGTTCTAAAATATTCATTGGATTTTGTGGTATTCGAGTTGCTTGTATCATTCCACAAACGCGCTCTATTTCTGCTTGTGAATAGTCCCATTTTGGAAGCTCATTTCGAACGAAGTCCATGCCTTGCTCTTCGTGGTTTTGGTAATTCCACATTATGCCGATATCGTGCATAAGCGCAGCTGTTCGTAGTAAGTGAGCATCTTTAGGTTGAATGCTAAGTCGTTTTATATAGTCATTGCATACACGAAGTACATCTAATGTATGATGAAGCCCATGATAAGTAAGTGTAGCAGGTATTTCTTTCTGTATTTTTTCTACTACAAAAGCCTTAAGCTTCCTTATATTTCTTCTTTTACTAAGGGGCATGGGACTTCTTTATTTAATTAATTTCAACAATAGCAATTTCAACAATAGCGAATTTATTTCAAATCAGTGTAAGTTTTGGGTAGCTAATTTTCGTTATTGTCTAAAAAAAGAGAATTTCAATTTTTAGAAACGGACCTCTGTCTGACACTTTTTCCAATATATAATTAAAAATAATAAAAGCCTATAATCGAAATATTATTTGCAAAAAGGAAGAGCGCCTAATTGTATAATTATCAGGCGAATGTGCCTAACAACTGCACCAAGACATCTAGAAATACAGAAAAGAATTAGCTATGTAAAGCCCTATTAGCCGTGGCTGCTAAGGCAGCTTCTTTTGTAACTTCGCTAGTAGTAGGATGAGCATGACAAACTCGTGCTATATCCTCTGCACTGGCTCTAAATTCCATTGCTGTTGCTATTTGCGTAATCATATCTGCCACACGTGGTCCGATCATATGTGCGCCAAGTACTTCGTCTGTTTTTTCGTCGGCTAAAATTTTCACAAAACCGTCTAAGTCCATACCAGCTACCGCACGTCCATTTGCTCTAAATGGAAATTGGCCCACCTTGTACGATATGCCAGCGGCTTTAAGTTCTTCTTCGGTCTTACCTACGCCAGCTACTTCAGGCCAAGTATATACTACTCCAGGCACTAAATTATAGTTTATATGTGGTTTTTCACCAGCAAGAATTTCCGCTACCATTACACCTTCTTCCTCTGCTTTATGAGCAAGCATTGCACCTTTTACTACATCACCTATGGCATATATGTTTGGTACATTGGTTTGCAAATGATCATTGGTGGCAATTCTACCGCGTTCATCCATTTGTACACCTGCTTTTTCAGCGTTCAATCCATCGGTATAAGGTCTTCTTCCCACGGAAACAAGGCAGTAATCTCCTTCTAGTTCTATTTCTCCTTTTTTGCCTTCTGCTTTTACGGTTACAGTTTTGCCCTTGCTTACAACAGAAGTAACCTTATGTCCTAGGTAAAATGCCATTTTTTCTTTCTTCATTACTCGAGCTAGTTCTTTGCCCAAGCTGGCATCCATCGTAGGAATTATACTATCGGCATATTCTACCACAGACACTTCGCTGCCTAATCTACGATATACAGAACCCAGTTCCATACCAATAACACCACCTCCAATAACTATAAGGTGTTTTGGTATTTCGGTTAATGTGAGTGCTTCTGTAGAAGTAATTACACGTTTTTGGTCTATTTCTATTCCAGGAATAGATGATGGTTTACTACCCGTAGCAATTACAACATTTTTACCTGATATAGTTTCTTTCTTTTCTCCATCTATTTGTATAGTGTTGGCATCCACAAAAGAGCCTACACCCACATACACATCAATTTTGTTTTTCTTCATTAAAAACTCCACGCCTTTAGTCATTTGGTCTACTACGCCTTGTTTGCGGGCTACCATTTGCTTAAAGTCAATTTTTGGAGTGTTTATTTTAATGCCGTGTGCCTCGAATTTATGGACCGCATCGTGATATTGATGCGAACTATCTAACATAGCTTTACTTGGAATACATCCTACATTTAAGCAAGTCCCACCAAGCGTCCTATATTTTTCGATAATAGCTGTTTTCATACCCAATTGTGCGCATCTAATTGCACAAACATACCCTCCGGGGCCACTACCTATTATTACAACATCGTAATTATTCATCGTTTTTTTATCTTTCTATTTTTTATAATAATTCTTCCAATTGTTTTACCATAATTCCGGCTGAAACTACGTGGGGTAAATTTTCAAGTCGCATAAATTGCTCCATTTTTACTTTGTATATGCCTGCATTTTTTAGGTTTTGCTTGCCTAAAATAGGTTCTTGATACGTAATGATATCGCCTATGCCACTTCCCAACCATTTGCCCGTTTTATCGGCCAAGTTTATCGTCACAGTTTCTTCTTTTACCGAACTATCTGGTGCGGTTATACTTAGTTTTAGGTAGATGTTTGCAAACTCGTATTCACCGCTAATACGCAGATTAACAAATAGTTGGTGAAAAAATTCTGGGTTTGAAACCTCAAACGAATCTGAAATAACTTCTGTATAGCTCCATCCTGTTTCGGGCAATTCGTGAAACGTATCTACCAAGGCATTTTGATTGCAGCTAGATAATCCGATTAGACTTATTAAAATGACAAATAGTTTTGCTTTCACTTTGGGTCTGCAAAGGTAGAATTTTTAGTGAAGGCTTGGAGTAAAATAATGGAATGACTTTTACTACAACTTGCCGTATTCAAATCAAACTTAGCGAAAATGGTTTTTAAGTACCGAGGCAGTTAGTTTTTAATAACGTTAAAATGCGCACTTGCCTCATCTTGTTTTACTTCCAATATATAATATCCATTAGCTAGCCAGCTTATGTCAATTTTGTTTTGCATAGCTGAAAGTTCTACGTTCGAAAGTCTAAGAACTACCGCACCTTCCAGATTATACAACGTTACATTTTCTATACTATTAGATCCAGAAATTGAAATATGGTGTGAAGTTGGATTAGGATATACTGAAATTGAATTTTTAAAAGCATCAGATACTCCGGCGGTGCTGGTAAATTCTGCGACTAAGTTCGCGTCATTTTTTACGACAAATGGGTAGTTGGCTAAGTTTGAAACTACTGTTCCATTTTCTTTCCATCCGGAAAATTTATAACCACTATTTGCTGTGGCATTTACTTGGATAAATGTTTCACAGGCAAATGTGCCAGCTCCACTAACAGTTCCTCCCTGCGGAGGTGAAGCTAGCAACTGTACATTTAGTTCTTTCGGTTTGTAATTAGCTATAAGGCCGATATTCTTGGTGAGTATTAGGTTAAGTGTTGGTTCCGTACCTACAACTACAGCATCAATTGTCCAGTTTACAAATTCATAGCAACCTGTAGGCGCAGTGGTAAATGTGCGTACAGAATCATTATTGCACCAAAACTTTCCGGTTTCAGAATTGCCCGTGATATTTCCTGTTCCTAGAGGAAAAGTCATTAAATGCACACTAAACTCTTTTTGAGAATAATGGCTCACAATATTTCGGTTAGCTGATGCAGTAAATGAGAAATTAGTATCATAGCTAACCACATTATTCCCCTCTTTCCAATATAAAAAAGTATAGCAATCACTTTTAGCAGTTGTGCTAATGGTAACAGTAGAGTCCTTGAGGTACACTCCGTCTCCTTGGGTTTCATCTGCATTTGGATCGTTAGAAGTCGTAGTGATTTTGTACGTGAAATACGGCGACTCAAATGCCCCCATATCGGCATAATCGCCCCTTATTCTATCATTTCCCAAAATGTCTTTGTTGTAATTTGAGTTTACATACGAATTGGAGCCACTGTTCAAGGCGGGCGATGTGTTTAGCAAACTGTAATCAAACGTATCCAAGGTAAAAGGCGCATTTTGTGCATTACCAGCCTTTACAAACTGGGGATTAGCATTGATATTGTTATTTCCGTAGGTAATGCCTCCTCCTACTAGGCTATTATGCACTGAAGGTTCAATGGCTGGAGGTAAGTTAAATAGAGGCTTGCTTGCCACATTACCCCAGAAAATACAATTATAAACGGATGTTAAATCACTTGCATACGCCGTATATCCGTTGCTTTGTTTGGTGTAATTATCTGCAAATGTGCAGTTTATGTATTTTTGATAATTGGTATTTAGTGTAGATGAGGTGTAAATAGCTGCGCAATTTCCCTCAGAATAATTGCCAGCAAATAGTGAATTGTAGACAGATAATGTAGACTCAGAACCATTGTATATCGCACCACCATCATCCGTTGTAGCTTTGTTTCCCATAAAAGTAGTTTTATCAATCACTATGGTAGGTGAGTACGTAGCTATTGCACCACCACTCTTTGATTCATTGTTTATAAAGGTGCAAGATTCTATAGTTAGATAGCCACTATTCATATAAATAGCACCACCTAAGCTTTGGGTGTTATTACCCGTTTTGTTGTACTTAAATGTACAATTTTTAAGCACGACTCCTGCATTGTTTTGAGTATATATTGCCCCACCTCGCATATACGTATAGTTATCAGCGAAGGTGCAATTCGTAAAATGCACATAACTATTCAGTATACGTGCTCCGCCGCCGCCCACGGTAATACTTCCACCTACTGTATAGGCATAACCATTTACTATTTCAAAGCCATCTAAAAATACCGGAGAGGTTAAATTATTAGCATACACCACATTTCTACAATTATCGCTTGCTACTCCGGTTGTGCCTATATCACCATCAAGATAGGTCTTATTGTTTGCAATATTGCGTTGACTGAGCTGGGTTTCAGTACCAGCAAAACTGCCGTAAATAATTCGTCCGCTTGGGAGGTTGAAACTAACGCCCACGCCACTACCTTCTGGAAAATATCTACCACTAGCTATCCAAATGGTATCACCCGAAACCGAATTGGCAAAAGCTGAATCTACGGAAGTATAGGCATCAGTCCAAGAAGTACCATCGGCGTTTCCAGTCGCATTTTGGTTTACGTAGATAATTGACTGCGCGGTAGAAATTAGATTAAATATTAGAAAAAGGACAAGTAAAGAGGTCGATTTATTGAATACCATTTCATTTCAAAAGTAAGTGGTTAAAACCAAAAAGTGTAATATTAGAAAATAGAGAACTTACTTTCTAAAAATCAAACAGCTCGCCAACTTTAGAATTTAAAAATGGAAACAACACGGTTTCTACGTTAATATCTTCTGCAAATGGGCGGAGACCAATGTATTTTCCATCTTTGAGTGTGTAAACCAAAATGGATTTGTTTTGCATATCTGCAATCCAATATTCCTTCACTCCAGCTTCCTGATACAAATCGAACTTAGTATGCAAATCGTGCTATTGGTTCGATTTGGAGAGGATTTCAACCACCAAATCAGGAGATCCATTGCAGCCTCGTTTGTCCAATTTGCTTTCGTCGCAGACAACGAGTAAATCAGGTTGCACCACTGTAGCGTCTTTTAATCCTTTAGAAATGGGCAGTTTTACGTCGAAAGGAGCGACGAACATTCTACATTTATGGGACTTGAATGCTTTTATAAAATGGTCCCGGAGGCTTAGAGAAACTGTTTGATGAGCAGTATTAGGTGCAGGAGCCATACTCAAAATTTTGCCTCTAATCAATTCTACTCGCTCTGAAAATTAAAAATTGAGATAATCCCAATAGGTATAAAGCTCATTCAGGTTTAAATCACTATAATTGGTAATGGGCTCTTTTACTACATTTGGTTGATTATCTACCAAAACCAAACAAATTTAAGTATTGTTTTGTATTTTTTAAGCAGACGCTTTTGATTGAAATCAACTACAAGATCTAAATCAATTAAAGGAAAACAAGTGCCGCCACCATCTTTAACCAAAAAATGTGAATCAATTTTACACGCGGTCGATTTTCTGACCTAAGTTTGTTTTTTTATTACAGATGCGAGGTTTACTTTTTGGATTACTTTCACTTTTTGTCTATTCTATGTTCGCTCAAAACTACGAAGACTTGATAAAAAGTGAACGAGATGCTTTTTGGGTAAAAAGTGAAACCAAGAAGAAGCGAAGCGGCCAAGCATATGATATTGTTTATCATAATATAAAGTTAAACATAGACCCAGCAGTTCGTCAAATTTCGGGAAGTGTAACATCCAAACTTATAGCGCTTGAAACTAATTTTACGCGTTTTAGCTTCGACTTGGAAAATGCAATGACGGTAGATTCTATTCTTTGGGAAGGTGCAAAATTGAGCTTTAGCCACAGCAACGAGGAAGTGCAGATCGACATTACGTCTCAACCCATAAATACGGAAATTGACATCGAAATTTTCTACCACGGAGACCCGACTATTAATGATCAAAAAGCATTTAGCTACGACTTTCAAAAAGACGGCCCAATTGCGTGGACACTATCTCAGCCGTATGGTGCTTACGGTTGGTGGCCGTGCAAACAGCAGTTAGCCGATAAAATTGATTCCCTCGATTTGGAAATAACCATACCCAAGGGCAATAAAGCGGCAGGCAATGGTATTTTGATTAGAGTAGATACCTTGCCCAATGAGGATTTGGTTTTTCATTGGAAACATCGTTACCCCATAGCCACCTATTTGGTAGCCGTTGCGGTAACCAATTACTATGAAGAAAGTCATTACATTAAGCTCAGTAATGGAGATTCCGTTTTTCATATAGACTACCTTTATCCGGCATATAAACCAGCAGCGGACACGCTTCGCTGGGCTATAGACGGCCAAATGCGGTTGTTTGATAGTTTGTTTGGAACTTATCCTTTTATAAATGAAAAACATGGCCATGCTCAGTTTGCAAGAGGAGGGGGAATGGAGCACCAAACCATGAGTTTTATGAGTGATTTGGGATTTGACTTAATGGCTCACGAATTGGCACATCAGTGGTTTGGCGATAAAATAACATGCGGCAGCTGGCGCGATTTATGGCTAAATGAAGGTTTTGCAACCTATATAAACGGACTAGCTCGAGAATTTTTATTATCCAGAGAATACTTCACAGCCTTTCTTACAACGAGCAGGGATAGGGCAATTAGTCAACCTGATGGTTCGGTCTATGCCTATGATACCACGAATGTTGCAGAGCTATTTAGTGGGAATATACGCTACAGAAAAGGAGCAATGGTGCTGCATATGCTACGATGGGAGGTAGGCGATTCTGCTTTTTTTACAGGAATGAGAAACTACGCTGAAGATCCTGAGCTATGTTACGATTTTTCCAATACTGCTGACTTTAAATATTACATGGAGCAAAGTTCAGGAATGGATTTGACAAACTTCTTTGATGTCTGGGTGTATGAAGAAGGTTTTCCGAGCTTGGTTACGCGATGGAAGCGTCAAAGTAGTTCGGTTATAGAAGTACAAATAAATCAGAGTACGTCGCATAGCAGCGTTTCCTTTTTCCCGCTCAAAGCACCCTATCTGGCAAAGGGAGAAAATCGCGATACAATGTTGTTTATCAATCATAGTTCGCCAGCTCAATTAGAAACAATTGACGTGGGCTTTGAAGTTCAGGAATTGGTGTTTGATCCAGAAGTATGGCTACTGGCACAACATACTATGCTCGAAGGAGATCATACCAACTTGCAAAATATTTCGGTATATCCTAATCCTGTAGATGAAGAAATTTCTATTTACATTAAAGATTTAAAAATAAATAGGTTGGAAGTGATGGACTTACTTGGGCATTTGGTGCTTACCAAAGAAGTGCAAGAATTGAAAAACGTGGTTTCGTATCTGGATGTCACTTCCCTTACCAATGGCATTTACTTTTTAAAAGTGTATTCGGACGAGGATACCGTGCTGCTTAAATTCGTGAAAACGAGTGAGTAGTATTTAGTTAGGACGAGTAGGAGATTACAGGGCTTAGCGAGACTTACTTTATTAAAAACCAGGATAACGGACTCCATTATTTGTCTCAGGCGTTGGTTTACATCTCATTTTAATTTATATACATTTGCTGAGACCCAAATCCTCCATTTATGTCTCATTATCAGTTTTCTTCGTCTGAATTAGCCAAGTACAGACAAATTACTGACCCTTTAGCTGAGCGGGTGGTGGATGAATTATTTCAGCATTATTCGTTA
>JBEAPG010000003.1:0-17992 GCA_041164545.1 Bacteroidota bacterium | reverse complement strand
GTTTTCTTAATATTTTGCTTCGCCGTGGTATCCATCGTGCTGCAATACTGACCCCAAACACTTTCCAAATTACGCGTGATAGGATTATCATCTGCAGGGTTGAACAATGGATAAAACCACCAAGGGAAAAATCCGGGTCTATTGGTCTGTTGATTAATAGCCGGAATACCGTTACACTGTAAGTCCTGCACCAAAGTAGGTTCTATCCGCACACCATAATGGAATAACAAGTCATCTAAATTATGATTGTAATTAGCGGTCATTACTCGACCATATTTGGCCACCGAATCCATTTCCGCAATTAAACTTTCCACCAAGAAAATAACCTTACCCCCATTCATTACATATTGGTCAATAACAAATTTTTCGGCCTCGGAAAATGGTTTGGTTGGTTTGGCTATTACAATACCTTGATAGGCTTTCAATCTGCTTATTAGTCCTTCTACAAGAACATTAAACACAGGCTTATCTGGAAAAGCAGCCACCTCCTTGGTAAACATCTTGTAGCAGTTGGAGTCTTCTATGTTAATGTTTATTCGTTCTACAGAATAAAAATCATTCAACTCATTTGCTATATCAGCCGTTTCTTCCAAAGTAAGTTCGCCGTGTCCATCGGTAAAAGCTAACTTAATTTCTCTGCCCGCAATTCCTTTTCTAAGTGCTGTGCCAACTTCATATTCTAATAATTCAATCGAACCATTGATTTCTTCTTCTAGTGGTTTACCAAATTCCCTTTTAAGCAGATTAAGCGGATACTCTTGACCTTTATAAAAAACAATACCAGCTGGAATTATAAACTTTTCACTTGGCGCCTCGTCGGGTTTAACCTCTGGTCGCTCTATCCTCAGCCCTTTTTGATATAATTCCTGCAGAATTTGCTCCTTCTCTTTCAGTTCCTTATCGGCTAAAATATCTTCAAACTTATAATTGATAAGGCCAGAAGACTGTAGACGATATTCATTCATCATATCTCTGGTTGCAGACTTTAATCGCTTATAATCCAAAGGCAATTCTCCGTCTAAAAACAAGGTGATATACACCTCTTCGTCCAGCTTGTCTATCAAGTTATTTGTAGAACTCGACAACGTGAAGCGTTTCTCTTTGGTTAAATCAAAACGTTGGTAAACGGAATCTGATAAAACATTAACAAGAACCAAAATTATGGCACCCATAATAATTTTACCTATCATTTTAGACTTTCTGCTTTTTACACCCTTTGTTTCTACCATTTTCTACTGTCCAAAGAAATATAAGTTAATCCCAAGAAAAGGCTAATAACAGAGCCAAAATAAACTAAATCTCGCGTGTCTAGCACTCCGCGGCTTATAGACTCATAGTGATATTGAATACCAATCCATTGTACCAAGTGATCAAAGCTGCCGAACAGTGCTAAATTGCTCAATTGCTGAAAACCTACGAAAAAGAAAAAACACAAGAACATACCTAAAATGAAGGCAATTATTTGATTTGGTGTAACAGCAGATGCGAACAAACCTATTGCTGCATAACAAGAACCCAAAAGCAACAAGCCAATGTATGAGCCCCAAGTTGCACCTATATCTATATTCCCTTTTGGCAAACCCAGTTGATAAATGGAATAGAAATAAAGTAAGGTAGGCAAGATTGCAAACGCCACCAAAACAACCGAAGCCAAGTATTTTCCAATTATGATTTGCAAATCAGTAACAGGCTTTGAGCTTAATATTTCGAAAGTACCTTGTCTTATTTCTTCAGAAAAAGAGCGCATAGTAATGGCCGAAATCAGAAAAATAAACACCCAGGGTGCCATAGTAAAAAGTGTATCTAGGTTAGAATATCCCAATTCCAATACATTTCCATCGGCAAAAACCCAGGTAAACAATCCTATAAACAACAGAAAAACGATAATCACTACATATGCAATGAGTGAGCTTAAAAAGCTTCGTATTTCTTTTAAAAATATGCTATACATTCTTAGTCAATTGCTGGAAAATGTTTTCTAAACTCTCCACTTCTTCGCGTTGCTCCAAAATTATTGTTTTATGATCGACAGCAAACTTAAAAAGCAGCTCTGGTAAATCCACCTTGTTTTGCGATGTAACTCGATACGCATTACCTCCCAAATCTTCTACTTTAAGCACTCCTTCCTTATTTTTAATTTCAGCACCTTTTACTGCATCTCTAAATCTAACAAGAATGGTAGTTGCATTTTTATCCAAACGCTTTTTAACCGCTTCGATGCTATCATTTGCCACAATTTTGCCTTGATTGATAATAATAACCTTGCTGCACATCGCTTCTACTTCTTGCATAATATGCGATGACAATAAAATCGTCTTATTCTTACCAAGTTCGAGAATAAGCTTTCTTATTTCTCCCATTTGATTTGGATCTAAACCTGAAGTAGGTTCATCCAAAATAAGAACTTCGGGGTCATTAATTAACGCTTGTGCGAGACCAACACGTTGTTTGTACCCTTTGCTGAGTTGACCTATTTTTTTCTTTCGCTCTACCGTTAAACCCGTCGTTTCAATTACTCTTTCAATAACCGGCTTACTATTCTTTATTCCATTTATTTGAGCATTAAATTGCAGGTACTCCGTTATGTACATATCTGTATACAACGGATTCAGCTCAGGCAAATAACCAATACGACGCTTGATTTCAAGTGCGTTTTCCGCTACATCCATTCCTAAGACCGCAGCTTTACCCGAAGTAGGTGGAATATACCCGCTTAAAATTTTCATTGTGGTACTTTTTCCTGCCCCATTAGGACCAAGAAAACCAACAATTTCCCCAGCATTGATACTGAAATTTATTGCATCAATCGCCCTTTGCTCACCGTAAATCTTAGTTAGATTTTCTACCGATATAGACATCTCATTTCTGGTCTATTACAACCTTAAATGTCAGCGTTTTATTGTTGCCTGATATGGTTGCATAATAAAACCCGCTCGCCATAGTTGATACGTTTATGCTAGTAGAATTTCCTGCTAGCACTTTTTCATACACAACTGCACCTTTTGCATCTAACAATCGAAGCACAGAACCAACCATATTTCCATCCGTTTCTACATTTAGCAGTGCATAAGCTGGATTAGGATATAGCGTATATTTAGCACCATTTACATATTGCACACTTGCACTTACATTAACCACAATAGTATCAGACCCAGTACAACCGTTTGCATCGGTTACGGTTACTGAATACGTACCCGATTGGGTAACATTTATAGTTTGTGAAGTCTGATTATTACTCCATTGATATTTTACATAACCTGCACCGGCTGAAAGTGAGAGTGTATTTCCAAGAGCAATAGTAGTATCATTTCCTAAGAAAATGTTTGGACTATTATATAGCTCGATTCTAATACTATCCGATGATGAACAACCATTTGCATCTGTTACGTCCAAGTAATAGTTTCCTGGACCTGTTGCTTTGTAGGTTTGCTGATCCGAGCCATTAAACCAAAGGTAATCTACTCCATTTGGACCAACTAGATTAAAATCTATTACATCGCAAAAGCCTGTATCTCTACCCAGCGAGAATTTAGGTTCTGCTATTGTAGATACCGTAATAGTGTCAAAACTTGGACAATTGAAACTATTGTATGCTTCTAACCAATAGGTACCTGCTTTGTTAACTGTTAGACTAAAACTAGAAGAAGTGGTATCATTCCATTTCCAATTTTTAAGTGCACTTGGACCATAAATAATGTAATCTGTTCCTTCGCAAAAAGATGTATCTGCACCAAGCGAAAAAGTAGAAGCTGGATTCGTTAAAACCAAAATTTGATCTGAGGCTTTACAACCATATGTATCCGTTACTTCTAATGTATGAGTTTGAGAAGCATTTGTAGTATAAAAACGCGAGGTGCTATTGGTTCCGTTCCACTTATAATTTGCCATTCCGATTGGGCCTGCAAGTGTGAGAGATAGATTTTCACAAATTGTAGTGTCATTTCCCAAGCTAAAAGTTGGAAGATTTATTTTGCTTACAACTACTGTGTCTCTGTATGTACAGGAGTTATTATCTAACATAAACAGAGTCACTGTTGAAGCGCTCTTTACTTTAAAAGTTGCTCCATTGGAAGTTGAAGTTCCAACTGTCCAAGCGTAAAAATTCATTCCACTAGGCCCTTGAAGCGTTACACTATCGTTTTCACAGAAGTATGTATCGGCGACTCCTGAAATTTGCATTTTCGTGTTCACCTTAACATATACATAGGCTGAATCGCTCGCACAGGCAGAATTACTTGAACTTACTACAAGTTTGTACAACGTATTAGAAGTAGGAGAAACTTGTGGATTTGCGGCGTTTGAAGTCCAAGTAGAACCAGCTGCACTCCAAGAATAGGTATAACCAGAAATAGCTGGTCGTCCAATTGCAATAACTTCATCTGTGCAAATGGTAAATGAATCTCCTGCCACATTTGCTGTTAAATCGCAACACAATGTAGAGTCGCTATTAGAAATAGACGCTTGAGAAAATGAACGAGTTGCATAATACCCCGTATCAAATGCATTTGTAAAAATAGCTGAAGACAAACTCAAATTTCCGCTTTGAACTGGCTCATTTATATTTATACAATTTGACAAAATGTTGTCACTACTTAACTTTACTAGGTACAAATCTTTTGTATTTGTGTTTCCCAGCGATTGTCCAGAGGAAAAAACTGAAAACCCAAGAGCATCAGACCCAACTACAGCTACACCATCGTCTCCATCTGCATCATTACCGCCCAACATTAATGCATTTGAGACACCACCGATTGCTGTAGTTTGTACCACTAACATATCTCTGCCTGTAAGTATAGATTCTGACGACACACCTAAACTTATGGTGCCATTGGACGAACGATTAATACTGAATGTACGGTCTTCATTTGGAGTACCAAACCAATATCCATAGTTTACATTAAAATTAGTATCCAATTGCATTACAAAAGCGTCTTGGCTAGATGTGCCGCCTGCTTCTGTATTTCCACCAATTATATATCTATACGTAGTAGTCGTGGTAACTGCTGTTGCATAATCCAACGAGCTTGTACCATAATTTCTTGAGGTAATAACTGTACCTCCTGCATTTATTACTAAGAAGCTAATATCTACATCTCCCGTTCCGCCTATGGTTACAGAATCATTTTCAGTACTACCTACGATTACGATTCTTGATTGTCTATCTTCGGCAATGGCTCGACCTATATCCTTACCCTGTCCACCATATGATTTAACCCAAGATACGTTACCACTAGCATCTAGACGTGCAACAAAGGTATTGAAACCAAAGCTATCCATTTCCATAAATCCGGTTGCATATATTGCACCATTGGCTGCTTGTACTACATCCAATGCTTGCGAGTTGGAGTCTAATCCAAATCCATTTACCCATTGCAACGTTCCAGAGGAGTTAATTTTCATTACGAATGCCTCATCTCCATTTGAAATAAAGCCACTCGAATACCCAGCAACTACTGCTCCTCCATCGCTTGTAGGTTTTATTTTATGACCAATGTCATTAGCCGAAGTGCCATAGGTATACGACCATATTACATCGCCTAATCCACTTGTTTTGGTAATTTGCACGTCAGACCCACCCTGTCCTGAAGAATTGGTTGAAGACAGCAAATAATAATCTCCATTGGAAGCTTGAAAAGCAGAATGAGCTGCGTCAGAAGAATCGTTATTAAAAACTTTTGTGAACATAGCATTTTGTGCAAAACCTGCGTATGTAAGAAACATAAGCAGGGTAAATAAAATCTTTTTCATGTTTTACGACTTTTTTCGGGGTCGCAAAGTAACAGATTTTGTTAATTATGATGCCATCTTTGTGCAACTTTAGCGGAGTGTTCTACGAATAATCGAAATCCTTTATTAAACATTTCGTTATCGAGCAAATTTCCCTCCTCATCTATGCACTTTACAACTTCTTGCGCTTCGAAAGTATGTGGACTGGTAATGCTATTTAGCTTAAAAAAGCCAATAATTTTATTAAAAACATAACCTAACTGAACTGCTGGCATTCTCCCCCCTCTACCTGCACTTACCCCCACCGTGGAAATGACTTTTTCATCAAAAATATGGATGTATTGCGACGTTGCCAGTTGGTGAACCATGTTAATAACCTCAGCACTTGGAAACCAGTTGTATTCTGGGGTTAATACAAAAAGCAGATTACTTTCATTAATGGCGCTAATCAGTTTTTTTTGGAAAGGAGTTTCATTTCCTTTGTCAGTAAAATCTTCGTTAAAATTAGGAATATCGTATTCCTGGAAATCAATAACCTCTGCATCTTTCATTAATTTTTGAATAGCAAAGGCCACTCTTAGTGTATTGTTTCCTTTTCTGGCAGATCCAGAAATGATGGTTACGTTCATTTATTTTTGCTTTATAAGTTTAGCTATCTCGGTAACGGTTTTAAAGTTACGTCCGAAGTCTATAAACCATAAGCGAGTAAAAGGTTTGCTATTTACAGAAAATAAATTTCCTTCCTTTACTATTTCCACGTCGTCAGGAGATGAAAAGTAGACGGATTTTTTAAACATCAATTTGTTATTATCAAGATTAAAAGACTTAGCTCTTAACTCTGAAGTTTCAATCTTCTCCTTTAGCTTTTCCAACGATACACTGCCCGATACCTTTACTTTTTGATTGGTTTTTAGGTAATATTCCAATGGGCCTTTTCCTACAATTTCAAAACTAACAGCGTGATATAAAGCAACCAAAAAGCCAATTGCAAATGCCACGAACAACGCCACTTCAAAATTGTTCTGGATAAATGTAAATCCATACTTCCAGCCGCCTTCTTTAGATATTACAATAACCGCTGCAATAGGCAATACAAGCAAACCTACCCTAACAATGTAGGTTATAATTACAACCAGTTGAAATAGAAATTTTTGAATATTCATTCGGTTTTTAGTTTAAAACTTTAAGAAGAACAGCGTAGGCTGTTTGGAGTTTGTTTTGGGCCAATAATTGTTTAGCTAAATCTATAGACAACTCTTGCTTGTCCAATAAAGTTAATTCTGTTCTCACCTCATTTTCGGTAGGTATGTTTAGTAAGTTACCTAACTGTCCTAAATCGTTTCCAGATAAATGCTTTGAAAGACGAATAGCTGAAGGCAACGCATCTACCCCAATTCCAAGTGTTGTAATTGGTTTATCTACTTCAAACAATGAATCGCCATTTGCACGGCAATAAAAATTGCCTCCCATACGAGCCACTAAGTCAATTTTGGTTTGGTCAATCATACCATTTTCGTCCAGAACTTCTTCATTGATATGTATACGCTGCACCTCGCAAATCACCAAATTTCCTGCACCACCGTTTTGACCTAATTCTTTTACTTCCAACACGTTGCACTCAAACTGTACTGGAGATTCCATTACTCTAAATGGCTTTACGGTTTCAGAGGCAACAGGCGTAAAACCCGCTTTGGTAAACTCATTTACACCTTTTGGATATGGTGAGCTTGTTAAACTCATTTGATGGACCATTTCGTGAGTTACTACATTTATTACCACTTCGGCAACGTCTTTTACATTGTCGTGCGTGTTTTTAGTTTCTCCCGTTCTGCCACTTCGTGCTGGTGAGAAAATAAGAATAGGCGGATTGGCACTAAACACATTAAAAAAGCTGAAAGGGGCCAAATTTGGATTTCCCTCGCTATCTATGGTACTTGCAAAAGCAATTGGCCTTGGACCAACGGCTCCCAACAAATAGTGGTGTAATTTTGGAATGGGTAATTCTTTGGGATCGAGTGTGAGCATTCTTCTTCTTATTTCTTAACAACAATAAACTTGTTTTTCTTTCCCTTTTGTAACAAAAGGTACTTGCCATTGATTAAATCACTAGCAGAAGCCACAAAATCCTCGGTTACTTTTTCACTATTTACCGCAATGGCGTTGCCTTTTAGCTCGCGTTTTGCTTCGCTTTTACTATTTAAAAAACCCGTGTCTGCCAGCAAATCAACAATATTTACCCCCTCTACCTGCTCCACTTCCGCTTGTGCTACTCCCTCAAATATGCTTAAAAAATCTTTTTCAGAAAGTTGTTTTAAACTATCTGCTGTGGCTTTGCCGAATAGTATTTCGCTAGCTGCAATTGTCTTTTCACAAGCTTCTTGTCCGTGTACCCAAGTAGTAACGTAAGCAGCCAATTCTCTTTGCAATGCCCGTTGATGTGGTGCTTCGCGGTGTGTATTTATTAAATCATCAATAAACTCCTTATCGTGTAGCGTAAATATTTTGATGTATCGTTCGGCATCTTCATCGGTTACTTGCAACCAAAATTGGTAAAACTCAAACGGACTGGTTCTTTCGGCATCCAGCCAAACATTGCCGCCTTCGCTTTTTCCAAATTTACTTCCATCGGCTTTGGTTATTAATGGTGCGGTAATGGCGAATGCCTCTCCTTGTCCTTTTCTTCTAATTAACTCTGTACCAGTAACAATGTTTCCCCATTGATCGCTTCCACCCATTTGCAGTTTTACGTTTTTTTCGCTCCACAAATGGTAAAAATCGTAGCCCTGCACCAATTGGTAACTAAACTCCGTAAAACTCATTCCGTCTTCCAATCGGTTTTTTACTGAGTCTTTTGCCATCATATAATTCACCGAAATGTGCTTACCTACGTCTCTTATAAATTCTAAAAAGCCAAAATTCTTAAACCAATCGTAGTTGTTTACCACTTCGGCACTATTCTCTCCTGCATTAAAATCTAAAAACTGCTCCAACTGAGCTTTTTGGCACGCCAAGTTGTGGTTGATGGTTTCGATATCTAACAGGCTTCTTTCTGCTTTTTTGCCACTTGGGTCGCCCACCATACCCGTTGCACCTCCTACCAATGCAATCGGTTTATGCCCAGATTTTTGCAAGTGAACTAAAAGAATAATGGGTACCATATTGCCAATGTGCAACGAGTCTGCCGTAGGGTCAAATCCCACATAACCTGTTACCATTTCTTTAGATAGGAGTTCTTCTACTCCCGGCATATCTTGGTGGAATAATCCACGCCATTTCAATTCTTCTACTAAATTATATTTGGGTGTAAACGCCATATCTGTGAAACAAGGCGGCAAAGGTAGAAAAATGAGGGTGTAAACGAGAGGATTATTAGGTTAGTTTAAATACAATCGGAATAAAACGATTGAAATAGGCAACTAGTTGCGAATAAAATGAACGCCTTCTTCCCCATCAGAAAGAATTAGTCTGTTTTCGTCTATAAAAATGTAATCTAGAATTTCACAATCCTCAGGATCATCTGCATCAAAGCAGATAGTGATTTTTCCACCTTCTTCTAGTTTCCAACTTCCATTCATATCCTCCAAATCTATAACAGCTTCATCCATTTCCTCCAGCAATTCTTCGGGCATTGGAATTTTGAAAACACCTTCTTCTTCAAAAATAAATACAAGCATTGCCTTCATTTCTTCAAACTCTATGCTGTCAGCTTCCGTCATATCCTCAGAATCCATTTTGTCTGCTTGCCAAGTGCCAATAAATTTTACGGAAACTTCAGTTTGAGCCGTGGACAATAAAGCTGCAGCCACAAAAAAGAAACAAAATGCTATTCTTATCATTTCACGAAATTAAACGTTTTTGGGAATTTGTCGCGGTATGTATAGCCTCATCCCCAGCCCTTCTCCAAAGGAGAAGGGAGCTGTTCGACGACTTTTCTTTGTTCATCTTTCGATACAATTTTTCTACATCGCACTCCGAAAAACCACTCAGGATGACAAAAAGAGACCAACGAAATTTTAGGTGCGGAAACTCTTCTCAATTTTATATTTAACCCACAACTCTCCCGCTTTCGCTTTATAATTTCTACTTTTGGCAATTCCTTATGTCAGACGATAAAAAACTGTTTTTAATTGATGCGTATGCCATCATTTTTAGGTCGTATTACGCCTTTATAAAAAATCCAAGAATTACTTCTTACGGACTAAACACCAATGCCATTTTTGGTTTTACCACCACACTTATGGAGGTGTTGGACAAATACAAGCCTAGTCATATCGCCGTGTGTTTTGATCATAAATCTGAAAATGTTCGTAAGCAAGAATTCGAATTTTACAAAGCAAATCGCGATGAAACCCCAGAAGACATCAAGCGTTCGGAGCCGTATATCCGAAAAATAATTGAAGCGTTTAATATTCCCATCATAGAAAAAGAAGGCTACGAGGCAGATGATGTAATTGTAACACTTGCTGTAGAAGCCGAAAAAGCGGGATTTACCACGTATATGATGACGCCCGACAAAGATTTTGGCCAAGCGGTTACCGACAAGATTTTGATGTTTAAACCCGCTCGTGGAGGCAACGCCCCTGAGGTTTTAGGACCTGAAGAGGTATGCAAACGTTGGGGATTGAAACGCCCAGAACAAGTTATCGATATTCTTGGTTTGATGGGAGACTCTGTAGACAACATTCCTGGTGTGCCTGGCGTGGGAGAAAAAACCGCTATCAAGTTGATCCAAGAGTTTGACACCATGGAAAATCTGTATGAAAACACAGATAAACTAAAAGGCAAACTAAAAGAGCGAATAGAAGAAAACAAGGAACAAGCCTTTATTTCTAAGCGTTTGGCAACAATCATTCGCGATGTGCCTGTGGAGTTTAACGAAAAATCATTGACCAAAGACCCAGAGGACAAAGACAAACTAAACCAACTGTTTACTGAATTGGAGTTCAGGACCTTAGGCAAACGCCTTTTTGGCGATGAAATGGGTGCAGGAATGGCAGTGCAAGGCGATTTATTTACCCCTGCATCGAGTGGCAACGGACCCCCTCCTGCTGCAGCTACCGAACAAGTAGCACAAATGTTGGTTCCTCTGCAAACCATTGAAACAACCGAACATTCGTATTTTCTGGTAGATACAGCAGAAAAGCGAAAAGAGTTGATTGCAAAACTGGAGCAGCAAAAAGCCTTTTGTTTTGACACCGAAACTACCTCGTTAATAGAACTAGATGCGGAGGTGCTTGGTTTAGCACTTTCGTACCAAAAAGGGGAGGCTTTTTATGTGAATATGCCTTCAAATTTTGAAGAAACCAAAGCCATTCTCTCTGAGTTTTCACATCTATTCGCAAGCGAGAAAATTCAAAAAATAGCACAAAATTTAAAGTATGACTTAATGGTGCTCGTAAATTACGGTATTGAAATAAAGGGACCACAATTCGACACTATGCTTGCTCATTACCTCAACAATCCCGATGGGCGACACGGTATGGATATTTTGGCCGAAAAGTACCTCAATTACAAACCTGTTTCCATTACTAATCTCATTGGCAAAAAAGGGAAAAATCAGTTGGGTTTTGAATCTGTGCCGCTGGAAAAAGCCAAGGAATATGCAGGAGAGGATGCCGACATTACGTTTCAGCTAAAATCACTTTTAGAAAAGGAAATGATGAACAAGCAAGTGGCTCACCTTATGCAAATAATGGAAATGCCCTTGGTTCCTGTGTTGGCAGCGATTGAGTTAGAAGGAATTCGTGTGGATGACCAGTTTTTAAATGATTATTCGGTAGAGTTAGAGAAAGAATCGAATGACCTTGAAAAACAAATTTTCGAAATGTCAGGCTGTAACTTCAACATTGCCAGCCCAAAACAAATGGGCGAAGTGCTTTTTGATGTTATGAAAATTGACGCAAAAGCCAAAAAAACCAAAACGGGTCAATACAAAACGGATGAAGAGACCTTGCAAAAACTGGCAATAGAAAACCCTATTGTAAGCGTAATTTTAGACTATCGAAAAATAAACAAGCTGAAATCTACCTATGTAGATGCCTTACCCAAATTAATTCATCCCAAAACAGGTAGAGTGCATACCAGTTTTGCGCAAGCGGTCGCAGCCACGGGCCGATTGAGCAGCAACAATCCAAACTTGCAGAACATACCCATACGAACAGACAAAGGAAAAGAAATACGAAAAGCCTTTATCCCTCGTGATGAAAACCACGTATTGCTGGCGGCGGATTACTCGCAAATAGAACTGCGAATAGTAGCTTCTGTAGCCGAAGATGAAGGAATGATGGAAGCTTTTAAAGCAGGTTTAGACATTCATACTGCTACGGCGGCCAAAGTATTTGGAGTGCCATTGGACGAAGTAACTAAAGACCAACGATACAAGGCCAAAAGCGTAAACTTCGGGTTGATTTATGGGCAGGGAGCGTTTGGTTTATCGCAAAATTTGGGAATAAGCCGCACCGAAGCATCAGAGTTGATTGATGCATATTTTACCCAATTTTCGGGTATTAAAAAATATATGGACGACACCATACACTTCTGTCGCGAAAATGGTTTTGTAAAAACGATAATGGGTCGCAAACGCTTTATTCCAGATATCAATTCTGCCAACAGAACGGTAGTAGGTTTTGCGGAGCGAAATGCCATAAACGCCCCCATACAAGGTTCGGCGGCGGATATGATTAAAATGGCGATGATAAACATTCACGCTCGTTTGCAAAAAATGAATGTAAAAACAAAAATGATTTTGCAAGTGCACGATGAGCTTTTGTTTGATGTGCCTAAAGACGAGGTAGAACGTATTGTACCCATTATTACCGCCGAAATGGAACGAGCTATGCCATTAAAAGTGCCTGTAATTGCCGAAGCAGGAATGGGAAACAATTGGTTGGAAGCACATTAGAAAAAATGTGAAATTTGTATGTTAAATGAGACTAACATTAAAACTTATCCTAATAACAACATTGTTTTCGTGCAAAAGCGAGTCAAGAAATACTAAAGAGATTGATAAAAAACGAACAGTCGACAAAAAAAACGACATACAAAAAGAATAATACACAAGAATTCATTGAAATTGAATACCACTCAAATGGACAAATAAAGAGCATTGAGGAGCAATGAGTTGAAAACTCTTGTGGAATCTTAGTTGGCTCTCACTTTCATTTTGACTCACTAGGAAATCTTGAAAAACAAGTGGTGTATGAAACCGAAATACCCAAAGATTACTATAACTGTCTAGATATCATACAAATAAAAAACGTATATGCATTCTATAAAAATGGCAAACTGAAATCAGAATCTCATTATAAAAACACGTACGACAGTGAGCCGCTAAAGTTTGGCGAATGGATAGTATATGATAGCACCGGAATAGAATTAAACTCTACTCACTATTAGCATTGGGAGAATTATAGCCTGAAAAACCTAGTTGGCTGTAGAGCAACTTTCCACCTTACTCCTTCACCTCCAAATCGGTAAACACACCATTGGTAATGGTAGCAGATTCCCCTTTTACAGGTGGCGTTTGGTTGTAATCCATTTTGTATGAAGTGCCCGAAAAAGTGCCACTTACCCTATTGTTTGCGTGCTTGGTAATATTCATTACGCCGCCTTCTAACGTGTATGGGTCGTTATTGATATATAAAATAAGTTGAGCGAAATTTTCGTCAAACTCTATTTTAAATGCTTTATTACTTGCTACTTGGTCTTTGCCCACAGGTATATCCATATCCATAAGTAGGTTACCAGAAGCGTCCAGTCCATTTACAAAAATCCGTTTTTCGCTATAAATGTTAGTAGATGAAGCTGCTGTATAGGTAGTTCCATTAAAATCGAGTTTTAAAACGGAGTTATAGGTAACATTATTTCCTCCTCCATTTGGGCTTGTTGGGTCATCACTACAGGCAGTCAAAAAAGCCAAAACCACAAAAAACAGCGTCAATTTTTTCATATAGATTATTTAAGTTTTGAGATACAAATATGCCTTTTATCGGAGAAAATAAAAATTAGTAAAAAACTGAATCCCTTCGCTTTTTACCAAAACACATTTAATATTGCCACTGCTAATGGCCAAAACCTATTTCGCTTCTGATTTTCATTTAGGTGTGCCTTCGTATGAAGCAAGTCTTGCACGCGAAAAAAAAATTGTGAGTTGGCTAAGCGAAGTTGAAAACGACTGCGAAACGCTGTTTCTTTTGGGTGATGTTTTTGATTTTTGGTACGAATACAAAACCGTAGTACCCAAATATTACGTCCGGCTTTTGGGCAAACTAGCTCAAATGCATGACAATGGCATTCACATTTTCTTTTTTAAAGGTAACCACGATATGTGGACGTTTGACTATTTGGAAAAAGAAATTGGCGTGCAAATAATAGACGAAGAATGGATAGGTAAAATAGGCAATAAATCCTTTTTTATACATCACGGCGATGCTCTTTGGAAAGGGGAAGCCAGCTACAAATTCATTCGTAAAATTTTTAGAAGCAATTGGGCTATTTGGCTTTTTCATAGGTTACATCCCAATTTTGGCATAGGTCTTGCCAACTTTCTCTCCAGAAGCAGCCGCAAAAAAAATACATTGAAAGACCAATTAGACATTCCGCTTGAAAAAGAATTTCAATACCAGTTTGCACAAGACTATGTAAAAAATGACGAAATAGATTTCTTTATATTTGGCCATAGACATAAAGCGGCAGATATTGCGTTAGATAAGGGTAGCAGACTTATAAATTTGGGAGATTGGGTAAGCCAATTTACCTATGCTGTTTTTGATGGTAATGATTTGCAACTTAAGAAATATTAGTTTTTTCCTTTTGGCAATAGGCCTCTGGGCTCAAGGCATAGCACAAGATACTATTCCGATTCGTGGTGTAAATCAGATTACTGCATTGGCTGTAGATGCCAAGCAAAATATGTTTATAGCCGATGATGGTTTTACCTTATACAAAGCCGACGCAAACGGAGAAATACTAACCAACGTAAATACCAAAATATACGGCGCTATTACCAAAATAGATTGTACCAATCCATTTGAAATCTACACCTACCACACAGACCAAAATGTCGTAGTTTTTTACGACAATATGCTAAACATAAGAGGCCAGTTGCGCCTAAACGACCATTACTTTAACAATATAAGTTGCATAGCGCGGTCTTTTGATAATGGCATTTGGCTCTTTGATCTTTCCGAATTTCGACTATTAAAAATAGACAAGGCTGGCCAAATTGTAAATTCATCAAATAATCTGATAAATGTTACGGGTAAGCAACTCAAAGTGTTTGATATACAAGAACTTGGCAACAATGTGTACCTAGTAGATTCTGCACTTGGCGTTTTAAAGTTTGACTTTTTTGCTACGTATTCCACTACATATTATATAGAAGGATTGCAAAGTGCAGCAATAAACCCCTTAGGTTTTTGGGCAAGCACGAACAACACCACTCTCCAATACTATTTTATAGATAGGGGATATGATATTGTAGAAATTATGTTAAACGAAGGTGGAGTTGCGGCTTACCAAAATAAAACACTATACACTTTCTTCAAAAGTTCTGTTATCCGCTTTGCAGATTAAACCCACATAATGCGGGTTAAAACAATATTTTTGCGGCACATTTCAAATCTATGCTCGATAAATTAGAAGCCATCCACGCCCGTTTTCTTGAAGTAGAATTGCTACTTAGTAGCCCTGAAGTAGCCTCGGATATGGATAAATTTACCAAGCTAAACAAAGAATATAGTGACCTACGAAACATTGAAGGAAAATATGTGGAATACAAAAACTTGATAAGCAATCTGGAAGAAGCAAAGCAAGTACTCGAATCTACCAACGATCCCGAAATGAAGGAACTTGCCAAAGAAGAGCTGGAAGAACTAACCGCAAGGCAAGGACCATTAGAAGAAGAAATAAAAATTCTACTAATACCCAAAGATCCTGAGGATGATAGAAATGCCATGTTGGAAATTAGAGCAGGTACTGGTGGAGATGAGGCAAGTCTTTTTGCAGGAGATTTATTTAGAATGTACACCCGATATTTTGATACCCAAGGTTGGAAATATCAAGTAATGGATGCAACCGAAGGCACAGCTGGTGGATATAAAGAGATAGTGCTAAAAATAGAGGGAGACGAAATATTTGGTACGTTAAAATACGAAGCTGGGGTGCACAGGGTACAACGTGTTCCTGATACAGAAACCCAAGGCAGAGTGCATACATCAGCTGCAACCGTAGCTGTATTGCCCGAAGTGGAAGAAGTGGACGTGCAAATAAATCCGGCAGATATTGAGTTACAAACTTCACGCTCGGGTGGAGCTGGAGGTCAAAATGTAAACAAAGTAGAAACCAAGGTGCAGCTTACCCACAAACCATCGGGTATAGTAGTAGTTTGTCAGCAAGCGCGCTCGCAATTGGCAAACAGAGAATTGGCAATGGAAATGTTGCGCTCCAAATTGTATGATATCGAATTGGTAAAACGAAACGGCGACATTGCCGCTCAACGTAAAACGATGGTATCTACTGGAGACCGTTCTGCAAAAATCAGAACATATAACTATCCGCAAGGTAGGGTTACCGACCACCGCATCAATCTTACATTATATAATCTGCCTGCAGTAATGAATGGCGACATTGGCGAGATTATAAATCAACTGCAAGTAGCAGAAAATGCAGAAAAAATGAAAGTAGGCGGTTATTAACCGCCTTTTTTTTGTTCTATTCTTCCCTAAAACTACTTTACTTCAATGCTGAGGTTAAAAACTTGTTTTTAACTAACAATAAAAATAATGGGGATCAATAACGTACTTTTAGGCTCATAATAATATTTTTGCACCCAAAATATTTAAATATTATGCGTTTTGAAGCCATAAACACTGTTTTAAACAGAAAAAACACAAAAACCAAATTAGAAAAAGTATCTATTCCAGAATTGTATGCGAGTAATGTTTTCAGCGACAATGCAATGCGACAATTTTTAAGTAAAGAAGCATATGATTCTGTAAGTTCAGCTATTTCAGAAGGAAAAACAATAAGCCGGAAAATGGCAGAGCACGTTGCTTCTGGTATGAAAAGATGGGCGCTAAGCAAAGGAGCTTCACACTATACGCACTGGTTTCAACCGCTAACGGGATCTACTGCAGAAAAACACGATTCCTTTTTTGAACCAGAAGATGGTCAAGCAGTTGAAAAATTTTCTGCAAACTCTTTAGTACAACAAGAACCAGACGCAAGTAGCTTGCCAAGTGGCGGACTGCGAAATACATTTGAAGCACGAGGTTATACCGCTTGGGATCCATCATCTCCTGCTTTCATTTTTGAAAATACTACGGGCAAAACACTTTGTATTCCAACGGTTTTCGTTTCGTACAATGGCGAAGCTTTGGATTATAAAGCGCCTTTATTAAAATCACTAAGCTTAATAGACCGAGCAGCAACAGATATTTGCAAATACTTTCTTAAAAAAGTAAAAAGTGTAAATGCCAGTTTAGGAATCGAGCAAGAATATTTTTTGGTTGACGAGGCGCTGTTTAATGCTAGACCTGACTTAATGCTTTGCGGAAGAACTCTTTTGGGTCACGCTCCTGCCAAAGGTCAACAAATGGAAGACCACTATTTTGGCTCTATTCCCGATCGAGTTTTTAACTATATGTACGAGTTTGAGTTAGAAGCCTTTAAATTAGGTATTCCATTGAAAACACGTCACAACGAGGTGGCTCCGGGTCAGTACGAATGTGCTCCAATGTTTGAAGACGTAAACTTGGCTATCGACCACAATCAATTGCTTATGGATTTGATGGACGAAGTGGCTCGCAAGCACGGTTTCAGAGTATTGTTTCACGAAAAACCATTTGCTGGTGTAAATGGAAGTGGCAAGCATAACAACTGGTCATTAATCACCGATACAGGTGTTAATCTATTGTCTCCTGGCGATAACCCAGAAAGCAACTTACTTTTCTTAACCATCTTTATCAATACCATAAAAGCGGTTTATGATAATGCGGATATTATGAGAGCTAGTATCGCTTCTGCCTCAAATGATCACCGACTCGGCGCAAACGAAGCTCCACCAGCTATTATTTCTGTTTTCGTAGGAACTACGCTTACAGCCGTTTTAAATGCTTTTGCAGAAGATAAAAAGACTGGTGGAGGTAAAAACAGAAGCATTTATATAGAAAGTGTACCTGAAATTTTAGCGGACAACACAGACAGAAACAGAACGTCGCCATTTGCTTTTACAGGAAATAAGTTTGAGTTTAGAGCAGTTGGTTCT
>JBEAPG010000002.1:0-19689 GCA_041164545.1 Bacteroidota bacterium | reverse complement strand
AATAGGTATCAGAGTTGTTTTAAATACCACTCTAAATTTTTTTATTTTTTTTTATATTAGGTTGTTGCACATTTAAAATAATTATTACCTTTGCCCACCTTAAAAACAAGAGGGTGTGATTTAAAGGTATGTTCTTTGAGCCAATCACCTGATTTTAAGATAATTGCCACTTTAGCTCAGTTGGTAGAGCAGCTGATTTGTAATCAGCCGGTCGTTGGTTCGAGTCCGACAAGTGGCTCTTTTTTTTCTGGGGAGGTACCAGAGCGGTCAAATGGGGCAGACTGTAAATCTGCTGCTTCGGCTACGTAGGTTCGAATCCTACCCTCCCCACCATAAAAAAAAGATGCGGGAGTAGCTCAGTTGGTAGAGCGACAGCCTTCCAAGCTGTAGGTCGCGGGTTCGAGCCTCGTCTCCCGCTCAATAGTTTAATTGAGCGATCCGAATTGCTTCTCGATGAAAATCGAAAAGAAGTGGTTTGGGCGTTTGGTTGTTAAATAAAATCTCTTAAATTGAAATTGTTCATTGAAAAAGAGTTTTGAAAAGAAATTTTAGACCGCAAAGTGATTAAATACACGGCGTAGTTTAAGCTTAGTATGTGAGTGAGTGTAGAAATGGAACACTTCCTCTTAGTTTTAACCTGGTATATTCAGTTGGACTTAAAATGCCGATGTAGCTCAGGGGTAGAGCGTTTCCTTGGTAAGGAAGAGGTCGTGGGTTCAATTCCCATCATTGGCTCAATTTATTAAATATAAAAGAATAAATTAAAATTTATCATGTCAAAAGCACAATTTGATCGTTCTAAAGAACACGTAAACATCGGAACTATTGGTCACGTAGACCACGGTAAGACTACCTTAACTGCCGCTATTAGTTCTGTACTGTCTAGTCAAGGATTAGCAGAAAAAACTGATTTCGGTACTATCGATTCTGCTCCTGAGGAGAAAGAAAGAGGTATCACTATTAACACCGCTCACATTGAGTATCAAACAAATTCAAGACACTATGCACACGTAGATTGTCCAGGTCACGCTGACTATGTAAAAAACATGGTTACTGGAGCTGCTCAAATGGACGGTGCTATTCTTGTTGTTGCTGCTACTGATGGTCCAATGCCACAAACTAAAGAGCATATCCTTCTTGCAAGACAAGTTGGTGTACCTAGATTAGTTGTGTTCATGAATAAAGTGGATATGGTTGATGATGAGGAGCTTTTAGAGCTAGTAGAGATTGAAATTAGAGAACTTTTAGGGTTCTATGAGTTTGATGAAGATAATACACCTATCATTCAAGGTTCTGCGCTTGGTGCGTTGAACGGTGAAGAAAAATGGGTTGCTACTGTACAAGCGTTAATGGATGCTGTGGATTCTTGGATTCCAGTTCCTCCACGTTTGACTGATCAACCGTTCTTGATGCCAGTTGAGGATGTTTTCTCTATCACTGGTCGTGGAACTGTTGCTACAGGTAGAATCGAAAGAGGTGTTATCAATGTTTCTGATCCAGTTGAAATTATTGGAATGGGTGCCGAAAACTTGAAATCTGTTTGTACAGGAGTTGAGATGTTTAGAAAACTTCTTGACAGAGGACAAGCAGGTGACAACGCTGGTATCCTGTTAAGAGGTATTGAGAAAACAGATATCAGAAGAGGTATGGTTATTATCAAACCAGGATCTGTAAAGCCACACACTAAATTCAAAGCTGAGATTTACGTATTATCAAAAGAAGAAGGTGGACGTCATACTCCATTCTTTAACAAATATCGTCCACAATTCTATTTCAGAACTACAGACGTAACTGGTGAAATCATGCTTCCAGAAGGAACAGAAATGGTAATGCCGGGTGATAACGTAAGTATTACAGTAGATCTAATCAACTCAGTTGCAATGGAAAAAGGTTTGAAATTTGCAATCAGAGAAGGTGGTAGAACTGTAGGTGCTGGACAGGTTACTGAGGTTATAGAATAATCAAAGAATATATAAGGCACAAACGGGTGTAGCTCAATTGGTAGAGTAGCGGTCTCCAAAACCGTTGGCTGGGAGTTCGAGTCTCTCCACCCGTGCAATTAAGAAATATGAGTAGGATAGTAGAAATTTGGAAAGAAACCACTGACGAATTAGTCAATAAAGTAACTTGGCCCACTTGGGAAGAGTTAAGAAGTAGTACGGTTATCGTTATTATTGCTTCTATACTTTTTGCATTGGCTATTTGGTTAATTGATGAAGCTTTTGGCTTCGTAATGGATATTCTTTACAGTTTATTGAAGTAATTTTTAAAGAGATGGAAAAAATTCAGGACGAATTTAAGTGGTATGTGGTGAGGGCGATTAGTGGCCAAGAAAAGAAAGTAAAGGCTATAATAGAGTCTGAACTAGCTTTAGAAGGTTTGTCTAAGTATGTTCCTGAAATATTAATTCCTACTCAAAAAGTTTACGAAATTAAGAACGGAAAAAAGACGTCGAGAGACAAAAGTTATTTTCCAGGTTACATTTTGATTCATGCACATTTGGTTGGTGAAGTTGTACCTACTATCAAGTCGATAAATGGTGTTGTTGGTTTTTTGGGTCAAGATGGTGAGCCAGAACCAATGAGACAAAGCGAGGTTAATCGAATCTTTGGTCAGGTAGATGAAAGTAATCAAGAAGGAGAAAGCATAGTTAATCCTTACATCGTTGGAGAGTTTGTGAAAGTTACTGATGGTCCTTTCTCAGGTTTTAGCGGTGTTATAGAAGAGGTTAACGAAGAAAAGAAAAAGTTAAAAGTAATGGTGAAGATATTCGGAAGAAAAACTCCACTAGAATTAAATTATATACAAGTAGAAAAAGAATAGCTTTATGGCAAAAGCAATAAAAGGCTTCGTAAAATTACAAGTTAAAGGTGGAGCGGCAAATCCAGCACCACCAATTGGTCCAGCATTAGGTGCTAAAGGGGTAAACATTATGGATTTTTGCAAACAGTTTAATGCAAGAACCCAAGACAGACCTGGTAAAGTATTACCTGTTGTAATCACTGTGTTTGCTGATAACTCTTTTGAGTTTATCATCAAAACTCCACCAGTGGCATCTCAATTGTTAGAAGTTACCAATAAGAAGAGTGGTTCTGCTGAACCTAACCGTGTAAAGGTAGCAAAAGTAAATTGGGATCAAGTAAAAACGATAGCCGAAGACAAAATGAAAGACTTAAACGCTATGACTGTTGGGTCTGCTATGAAGATGGTAGCAGGTACTGCACGTAGTATGGGTATAACTGTAACCGGACAGTTTCCGGAAGATAATTAGTTAATTATCGCAAAACACTATGGGTAAAATAAGTAAAAAAAGAAAAGAAGCTTTGTCTAAATATGACAAAGACGCTATTTACAGCTTGCATGAAGCAAGCGAAATTGTAAAGAAGATTACGAATACAAAATTCGATTCTTCAGTTGATATTGATGTAAAATTAGGTGTTGACCCTCGTCAAGCAAATCAAATGGTAAGAGGAACGACTTCTTTACCTCACGGTTTAGGTAAGGAAGTAAGAGTGCTTGCACTAGTTACTCCTGATAAAGAGCAAGAAGCTAAAGATGCCGGTGCTGATCACGTTGGACTAGATGACTACATTTCTAAAATAGAAGGAGGTTGGTTAGATATTGACGTAATTATAACAATGCCAGCAGTTATGGGTAAAATTGGTAGATTAGGTAGAGTTTTAGGACCAAGAAACTTAATGCCAAACCCAAAAAGCGGCACTGTAACTATGGATATAGGTAAAGCAGTGGTAGAAATAAAAGCAGGTAAAATTGATTTCAAAGTTGATAAAACAGGTATTATACATACGTCTGTTGGAAAAGTATCTTTTGATAAACAGAAGATATATGAAAATGCTAAGGAATTGGTAGATACATTGCATAGATTGAAACCAAGTGCAGCTAAAGGAACTTACTTTCAGTCAATAACTTTATCTAGTACAATGAGTCCTGGAATTAAAGTAGATCCAAAATCAATTGCTTAATAGGATTAATCATTAAAGAATTACAGAAATGAATCGCGAGGACAAAAATTTAATAATAGACGAATTAGTAGAGAATTTAAGAGAATTCCCGTTTGTATATGTAACGGACAGTTCAAATTTATCTGCAAATTCAAACAATGACTTAAGAAAGTTATTGCATAAAAACGGTGTAAAAATGCAAGTGATCAAAAACAAATTTGTTCACAAAGCCCTAGAAAGAGGAGACTTAGAATGGGGTGAGCTTAAAGACACGTTAAAAGGTACTACGGCACTCTTATTTGCTTCCAACCCAAAAGCTCCAGCTATCGCTATCAAAGAGTTCCGTAAAAAAAGCGATAGACCAATTTTAAAAGGAGCTTACATTGATTCCAGCGTGTTTATCGGGGATGATCAATTAGGTACGCTAGTTGATTTGAAATCGAAAGAAGAACTTGTTGGAGAAATTATCGGATTGTTGAGATCGCCAGCTGTTAATGTTATTTCTGGACTTAAATCAAGTGGAAATACCATCGCGGGCTTGTTGAAAACATTATCCGAAAGAGAAAATTAATTAATAAAAAAACAAAACACATTTTAAAACAAACACACAATGGCTGACATTAAAAAATTAGCAGAAGAACTGGTAAACCTTACAGTTAAAGATGTAAACGAATTAGCAGCTATACTTAAAGATGAGTATGGTATCGAACCAGCAGCAGCTCCAGTAGCAATAGCAGCAGGTCCAGCAGCAGGTGGTGATGCAGCAGCAGCTGAAGAGCAAACTGAATTTACTGTATTACTTAAATCTGCAGGTGCTTCTAAATTACAAGTTGTAAAAGTAGTTAAAGAACTTACTGGACTTGGACTTAAAGAAGCAAAAGAATTAGTTGACGCAGCTCCAAAAGAGGTTAAAGAAAATGTTTCTAAAGAAGAAGCAGACGCTTTAAAATCTAAACTCGAAGAAGCAGGAGCTGAAGTTGAACTTAAATAATAATAGCATATAAACAGTCCGAAAGACCCCTGATTTTCAGTGGGTCTTTTGGCGTTATATCACCTTTTTTACAATAACACCAAACATTTATAACCTTGTCATCAAAATATAACGAAAGAATTAACTTCGGGAAAATTGCCAAAGTAATTGATTATCCTGATTTTCTAGATGTACAGTTAAAATCATTTCAAGAGTTTTTTCAATTAGATACTTCCTCGGAAGATCGAAAATTTGAAGGTTTATTTAAAGTGTTCAGTGAGAATTTTCCAATCACTGATACCAGAAATATCTTCGTACTTGAGTTTTTAGATTATTTTGTTGATCCCCCTAGATATACCATTCAAGAGTGTATCGAACGTGGATTAACTTATGCTGTACCACTAAAAGCAAAGCTAAAGCTTAGCTGTAATGACGTAGAACACGAAGATTTTGAAACTGTAGTTCAAGACGTATATCTAGGTACACTTCCTTACATGTCTCCTACGGGTTCTTTCATCATAAATGGTGCAGAACGTGTTATTGTTTCTCAGTTACACAGATCTCCAGGAGTATTTTTTGGCCAAAGCTACCATACTAATGGTACTAAGCTATATTCTGCACGTATTATTCCTTTTAAAGGAAGTTGGATTGAGTTTGCAACTGACGTAAATAACGTGATGTATGCATACATCGACCGTAAGAAGAAATTCCCTGTAACTACACTACTTCGAGCTATAGGTTTCGAGACGGACAAGGATATCCTTGATCTTTTTGGTCTTGCCGAAGATGTAAAAGTAACTAAAGCTGCTCTAAAGAAAATGTTGGGCCGCAGACTAGCGGCTAGAGTGCTTCGTTCTTGGATTGAGGATTTTGTGGATGAGGATACAGGAGAGGTTGTTTCTATCGAGCGTAACGAGGTAGTTATAGAAAGGGACACTGTTTTAGAGGAAGATCATATTGAAGAAATTTTAGAATCTAGTGTTAAAACCATTATTCTTAGTAAAGAAAATGATGATAAGAATGATTTCCAAATCATTTTAAATACGTTACAGAAAGATACCTCCAACTCAGGTAAAGAAGCGGTTGAACACATTTACCGTCAATTACGTAATACTGATCCACCTGATGAAGAAACAGCTCGTGGTATTATTGAAAGACTTTTCTTCTCAGATAAGCGATATGACTTAGGGGAAGTTGGTAGATACCGAATCAATAAAAAATTAGAATTAAACATTGATGATAATATTCGAGTTTTAACAAATGAAGATATTATTTCAATCATAAAATATCTTATTGAGCTTGTAAACTCTAGAACTGATGTGGACGATATTGACCACTTAAGTAATAGAAGGGTAAGAACGGTAGGAGAGCAGTTGTACAGTCAATTTGGTGTAGGTTTAGCTCGTATGGCTAGAACTATTCGTGAGCGAATGAATATTCGTGACAATGAGGTGTTCACGCCGACTGACTTGATTAATGCAAGAACATTATCTTCTGTTATTAATTCGTTCTTTGGAACTAATCAGTTATCTCAGTTTATGGATCAAACCAATCCGCTTGCAGAGGTTACGCATAAGCGTAGAATGTCTGCCTTAGGACCTGGAGGTTTATCTAGAGAAAGAGCTGGTTTTGAGGTGCGTGACGTGCATTACACCCACTATGGTCGTTTATGTACTATTGAAACTCCTGAGGGACCGAACATTGGTTTGATTTCTTCTTTATGCGTACATGCTAAAATTAATCACTTAGGTTTTATAGAAACTCCATACCGTAAAGTTGAAAACGGTCAAGTAAAAATAAACGAAGATGTGGTATATCTTAGTGCTGAAGAAGAGGATGAAAGAATCATTGCTCAAGCTAATGCGCCAATAGATGCTAAAGGTAATTTCACCAATGATTTGGTAAAAGCAAGATTTGAAGGTGACTTCCCGATTGAAGATAGAAAGAAAATTGACTATATGGACGTTGCTCCAAATCAAATTGTTTCTATTGCGGCATCACTTATTCCTTTCTTGGAGCACGACGATGCTAACCGTGCATTGATGGGATCGAACATGCAACGTCAAGCGGTTCCTATTATGAACCCACAAGCTCCTACCGTTGGAACTGGACTTGAAGGTCAAGTTGCTAAAGATTCTAGGACGCAGTTGGTTGCAGAAGGTTCAGGAACTGTAGAATATGTAGACGCTAATGAAATTAGAATCAAATATGATTTAACTGAAGACGATATGTTGGCTAGTTTCATAGGTGATACTAAAACATATTCTCTTACTAAATTTAGAAGAACAAACCAAAACATGACTGTAAACCTTCGCCCTCTGGTAATAAAAGGCGACAAGGTAAAAGAAGGACAAGTACTTTCTGAAGGTTATGGAACACAAGGTGGAGAGCTTGCTTTGGGTAGAAACCTAAAAGTAGCATTCATGCCTTGGCAAGGATATAACTTTGAGGATGCGATTGTAATTTCTGAGAAAGTGGTTAAAGACGACTACTTTACATCTATTCATATTACAGAACATGACGTAGAAGTAAGAGACACAAAACGTGGTATCGAAGAATTAACAAATGATATACCAAACGTAAGTGAAGAAGCCACTAAGAATCTTGATGAAAATGGATTGATTAGAATTGGTGCTCGAATAAAAGAAGGTGACATTCTTATTGGTAAGATAACTCCAAAAGGAGAGTCAGAGCCTTCACCTGAAGAGAAGTTGCTACGCGCTATCTTTGGTGATAAAGCCGGAGACGTAAAAGATGCATCTCTTAAGGCGACCCCATCTAAAGAAGGAGTGGTTATCGCTAAGCAACTTTTTGTAAGAAAGAAAAAAGATAGAGCTAACAAAGCAGAAGATAAAACCAAAGTAACAAAGCTAGAAAACGACCATTTAAACGAGTTGGATAAACTAAGAGCATTGTTACTTGAAAAATTATTTAAAGTAGTTTCTGGTAAAACTTCAGCTGGTGTATTCAATGTTTACTATGAGGAAGTAATTCCTAAAGGAACAAAGTTCACACTGAAAAATCTGGCCTCTATTGATTTTGGAACTGTTTCATACAACAATTGGACATCTGATGACGATAAGAACATCTTAATTGCAAGAATACTTGCAAATTATAAAACTAAAGTTACAGACGTAATTACTGAGTATAAGCGTGAGCACTTTACAGTAACTGTGGGTGATGAATTACCAACAGGTATATTAAAACTTGCTAAAGTATATCTTGCTAAAAAACGTAAGCTAAAAGTTGGAGATAAAATGGCGGGACGTCACGGTAACAAAGGTATCGTGGCTAAAATTGTACCTGAAGAGGATATGCCGTATTTGGAAGATGGAACCCCAGTTGATATTGTTCTTAATCCACTTGGTGTACCTTCTCGTATGAACCTTGGTCAGATTTATGAAACAGTACTTGGTTGGGCTGGAGAAAAATTGGGATTAAAATTTGCAACTCCAATTTTTGATGGCGCTAGCGAAGCTGAAATAGATCAATATGTACGAGATGCAAAACTTCCAGACTTTGGATCTACTCATTTGTTCAATGGATTAACAGGAGAGAAATTCCACCAGAAAACAACTGTTGGAGTAATCTACATGTTAAAACTAGGCCACATGGTAGATGATAAAATGCACTCTCGTTCAATTGGACCATACTCACTTATTACGCAACAACCATTGGGTGGTAAAGCGCAGTTTGGTGGTCAGCGTTTTGGAGAGATGGAGGTTTGGGCACTCGAAGCATTTGGAGCAGCAAACATCCTTCGTGAAATATTAACTGTGAAATCAGATGATATTATCGGTAGAGCTAAAACATATGAGGCTATCGTAAAAGGTGATAACATGGTTGAACCAGGATTGCCTGAGTCATTTAATGTATTGCTTCATGAGTTACGTGGTTTGGGTATTGAAATCACTTTTGATTAGTTTTTAAATAAGGTTAAAAAGAAAAAATGTCACAAAAGAAAGATATAAAAATAAAGTCTAATTTTAAGCGTCTTAGAATTGGTTTATCTTCTCCAGAAGTTGTTTTACAACGTTCATTTGGAGAGGTAACTAAACCTGAGACAATTAATTACCGTTCGTACAAACCAGAAATGGGCGGTCTTTTCTGTGAGCGTATTTTTGGTCCTGTTAAGGATTATGAGTGCCACTGCGGAAAATACAAAAGAATTAGATACAAAGGCATCGTATGCGACAGATGTGGGGTAGAGGTTACTGAAAAGAAAGTACGTCGTGAGAGAATGGGACACATTGAACTAGTTGTTCCTATTGTTCACATTTGGTACTTTAAGTCATTACCAAATAAAATAGGATACCTTATTGGTCTTCCATCTAAAAAATTGGAAATGATTGTGTACTACGAAAGATATATCGTAATACAAGCAGGTGTTAAAGAAAATGATGGAGTAAACTATCTTGATTTCTTAACGGAAGAGGAATACTTAGATATTCTTGATTCTTTACCAAAAGAAAATCAATATTTAGATGATAAAGACCCTAATAAATTCATCGCAAAAATGGGTGGTGAAGCAATCTGGGATTTGTTGGCTAGATTAGATTTAGATGATTTATCTTACAGTTTGCGTCATCAAGCGGCTAATGAAACTTCACAGCAACGTAAAAACGAGGCATTAAAACGACTAAATGTAATAGAAGGATTTAGAAGTGCTAATGAAACAGGAGAAAACAGACCAGAATGGATGATTCTGAAAATGTTACCTGTTATTCCACCAGAGTTGAGACCATTGGTTCCTTTGGATGGTGGACGTTTTGCTACTTCCGATTTAAATGACTTGTATAGACGCGTTATCATAAGAAATAACCGACTTAAGCGATTGATGGAAATCAAAGCTCCTGAGGTTATTTTGAGAAATGAGAAACGTATGTTGCAAGAGGCTGTAGATTCTTTGCTAGATAATACTAGAAGAGCAAATGCAGTTAAAGCAAATGGTAATAGACCTCTAAAGTCTTTAAGTGATATGCTTAAAGGAAAGCAAGGACGTTTCCGTCAAAACTTATTAGGTAAAAGGGTAGATTATTCTGGTCGTTCTGTAATCGTTGTAGGACCATATCTCAAGCTACACGAATGCGGTTTGCCAAAAGGTATGGCGGCAGAGCTATTCAAACCATTTATTATTCGTAAGTTAATTGAAAGAGGAATAGTTAAAACGGTAAAGTCAGCAAAGAAAATTGTAGACAAAAAAGAACCAGTGATTTGGGAAATTTTGGAGAACATTTTGAAAGGACATCCAATCCTTTTAAACAGGGCCCCAACACTTCACAGATTAGGTATCCAAGCTTTCCAACCTAAACTTGTAGAAGGTAAAGCTATTCGCCTACATCCTTTAGTTTGTACAGGTTTCAATGCGGATTTTGACGGTGACCAGATGGCTGTTCACGTTCCTTTAGGAAATGCGGCGATTCTTGAGGCGCAGTTATTGATGCTTGCTTCTCACAATATTCTTAACCCTGCAAATGGTGCTCCTATTGCTGTACCATCTCAAGACATGGTTTTGGGTCTGTATTATATGACCAAAGAGAGAAGATCTACACCTACTGAAAAGGTATTGGGAGAGGGTTTAACTTTTTACAACTTTGAAGAGGTAGAAATAGCATACAATGAAGGAAAGGCATCATTAAATGCTTGTATAAAAGTAAGAGCTAAGGTAAAAGAAAACGGAGAGCTTGTTACCAGAATTATTGAGACTTCTGTTGGTCGAGTAATATTTAATAAGCACGTACCTGAGCAAATAGGATTTATAAATAGATTATTAACCAAAAAGTCTTTGAGAGACATTATTGGTATGATGATTAAAGAAGCAGGTGTTGCGCAAACAGCTGGTTTCTTGGATAACATAAAGGATTTAGGATTCTATTATGCATTTAGAGGTGGATTATCTTTCAACATTTCTGATGTACTTGTTCCAAGTAAAAAAGAGGAACTTATCGAGAAAGCACGTGAAGAGGTAGCAGAAATTACTTTCAACTATGAAAATGGTTTCATTACCAATAATGAGCGTTACAATCAGGTAATTGACATTTGGACTAGAATTAACTCAAGAGTAGCAGATGCACTTTTAGATGAAATTTCCAACGATAATCAAGGATTTAATCCAATCTTTATGATGCTTGACTCTGGTGCAAGGGGATCTAAAGAGCAGATTCGTCAGCTTGGAGGTATGAGGGGATTGATGGCTAAGCCACAAAAGAAAATAGGTTCTGGTGGAACTGGGGAGATTATTGAAAACCCAATTCTTTCAAACTTTAGAGAAGGGCTATCTATTTTGGAATACTTCATTTCGACTCACGGTGCTCGTAAAGGTCTTGCGGATACGGCACTTAAAACGGCTGATGCGGGTTACCTTACCCGTCGTTTGCATGACGTAGCTCAAGATGTTGTGGTTACAATAGAAGATTGCGGTACGCTTCGTGGATTTGAGGTGAAAACCTTAAAGGAAAATGATGAAATTATCGACAGTCTTTACGATAGAATAGTAGGTAGGGTATCATTGTTAGATATCTATCATCCAGAAACAGATGCGCTAATTATTGAGGCGGGTGAAGAAATTAATGAAGATATCGCTCAGATAATTGAAGATTCAGGTATAGAGACAGTAGAGATACGCTCTGTTATGACTTGTGAGTCTAAGCGCGGTGTTTGTGCAAAGTGCTATGGTAGAAACTTGGCTACTGGAAGTCCGGTTCAAGCGGGTGAAGCTGTAGGAGTAATTGCAGCACAGTCTATTGGAGAGCCAGGAACACAGTTAACACTTCGTACTTTCCACGTGGGTGGTACGGCTTCGAATATTGCTCAAGATTCTCAATTGAGAGCTAAATCAGACGGTTTAGTTGAGTTTGACGAGGTGAAAACAGTGCCAGGTAAAGATTCAAATGGTGATGATGTACAAATAGTAGTAGGACGTTCTGGGGAGATGAAATTAGTTGATCCAAAAACAAAAGACGTATTTTTTGTAAACAATATCCCTTACGGTTCTTACCTATATGTAAGCGAAAAGGCAAAAATCAAAAAAGATGATTTGATTTGTTCTTGGGATCCATATAATGCTGTAATTCTTTCAGATTTAGATGGTAAAGTGGAATTTGTTGATCTTATTGACGGTATTTCATTTACAGTTGAAATGGATGAAGCTACAGGATACAAGGAGAAAGTAGTTACTGATAGTAGAGATAAGAAAATTAACCCTGCTATTCATATTATAGACAAAAAAGGAGAAATTCTTAAAGAACTTAACGTTCCAGTAGGAGCTCACCTTTCAGTCGAAAATGGTCAAAAAGTAATTGCCGGGACTATTATCGCAAAAATTCCACGTATCGTTGGAAAAACAAGTGATATTACAGGGGGTCTTCCAAGGGTAACAGAGCTGTTTGAGGCGCGTAATCCTTCAAATCCTGCTGTTGTTTCTGAAATTGATGGTGTAGTAACTTACGGAGGTATTAAGCGTGGTAACCGAGAAGTAACTATAGAGTCTAAAGAAGGAATTTCTAAGAAATATCTTATTTCATTGTCAAAACACATTCTCGTACAAGACGGTGATTTTGTGAGAGCTGGTATCCCTTTGTCTGATGGAGCTATAACTCCTCAAGATATTTTGTCAATCCAAGGTATTAGTGCAGTTCAGAATTACATCGTAAATGGTATTCAAGAAGTATATCGTCTACAAGGTGTAAAAATTAATGATAAGCACATAGAGGTTATCATTAAGCAAATGATGCAGAAGGTAACTGTAATTGAGCCAGGAGATACCAAATTCTTGGAAGGAGAGTCAGTTAATAAATTAGATTTTAAAGAAGAGAATGACAATCTGTATGACAAACGAGTAGTAACAGATCCAGGAGATTCTAATGAGGTAAAACCAGGGATGATTTTAACGCTTAGAAAACTTCGTGATTTGAACTCATCGTTGAAACGTAAAGACCTAAAACCTATTCAGGTAAGAGAAGCATTAAGTGCTACTTCAGGACCATTACTAATGGGTATTACTAAAGCATCTTTAGGTACTTACAGCTTTATGTCTGCAGCTTCTTTCCAAGAGACTACTAAAGTGTTAAACGAAGCAGCGATTGCTGGTAAAGTAGATGATATGCTTGGACTGAAAGAAAATGTAATTGTAGGACATTTAATTCCTGCAGGTACAGGACTTAGGGCATATGAAAATTTAGTGGTTGGTTCTCAAGAAGAGTTCGACTTACTAAAAGCGGCAAGAGAAGAAGTTGAATCTGAAAATACGGTAGAAGCTTCTAATTAATAAAACAAATAGGAGAGCGGCTATCGAAAGATAGCCGCTCTTTTTTTATCTTTAAAAAATACAAAAATGGCAGAAGAACAAAAAAAAGGAAATCAGTTAGATATAGAACTTACAGAAGAAATTGCGGATGGTATATACAGTAATTTAGCGATTATTTCACACTCTAACTCAGAATTTGTTGTAGATTTCATTAGAATGCTTCCGGGTGTGCCAAAAGCAAAAGTGAAAAGCAGAATCTTACTCAGTCCTCAGCACGCAAAACGCTTGCTCATGGCTTTAAGCGATAACATCAACAAGTTTGAAAATATGTTCGGAGAAATAGAGTTGCAAGATGGCGCTCCGCATTTTCCTCCAATGGCTTTCGGTCCTACGGGCGAAGCTTAATTTGCTTCTTTTTTAGGATCCAACTTCGAATAAACGAAATCAGATACTCTTCTGAATTCGGGTTCTACCTCGTAGATTGATTTTTTAATCTCATTCGTTCGCTGTATTAGCAATGATATATCGCTTTTTTCTTGATTGAAATAAGTCCTGAATTCATCGTCACTTAGTTTGCCGTTTTTTACGTCACTTAGTAAGTTTGATACTTGGACTTCAAGCTCTTTTTGTTCTTTTAAGCAATCATTATATGTGCTAACATTTCGCTTATACGTTTTCATTATGCTTTTGTACTTATCGAATGTATTGCCTTCTTCAAGCGTTAAAGTGTTTTTAATTTCTTGTTTAAGTCGTGTATAGTTAGTGCTCATTTCTTCAATTCGTTGTTGAAATGGAGTAATGTCAAAACTTAGATTTTTGCCATTTGCGGATAAGCTATCTTGAAGTTGTTCAACATTAGAAATGAAAGTTGGGTTTCCGCTGCTGCAAGCGAATAAACTAGCTATAATTACAAATATAGATAGTACGTTTATTGTTCTCATATGCTTATAATTTTACTTTTGTATAATACATGGCAAATAAAAGGACAAATAGTTTTAAAAAGATTAAGCGATTAATCTTTTTAAAAGATGTATTTGTCATTGCTTTAAGCGCATATGGAGGTCCAAATATGCATCTTGCTTTATACCAAAAGAGACTAGTTGAACTTAAGAATTACCTAACTAGTGATGAACTACTGGAGTTGTATTCACTTTGTCAGATGTTACCTGGGCCAAGTTCAACACAAACTATAACGAGTATTGGCTACAAGTTTGGAGGCCCATTTCTCGCCTTTCTTACACTTTTGGTTTGGGTGTTGCCAGCATTTATTCTACTAACTGCGTGCGCTATTTTTATGGGTGCATATCAAGATGAAGCACTACATTATTTGCGCTTTGTGCAGCCCGTGGCCGTAGCATTTGTATTGGTGGCTGGTATAAAGATGTTGATGAAATCTGTAGATACGCGTCAAGGATATGTACTTGCAGCTATGGCCTTTGTAGTAGCGGCGTTACTTCGTCATCCTTTGGAGGAGTATGTAAAAACACCTTGGATTTTTCCTGTGGTGCTTGTGGTCGGAGGCGCTGTTTCTTTCTTTAGATTCAAAGGGAAGCTTCAAGATTTTGAACCAATAAAAATAAAAATACCTTGGAATTACCTAATCTTATTCTTTACTATTTTTATAACAGCTGCAATTTTGGGTAAGGTCAGCTCAAATCGAGTTGTATTGCTTTTTGAAAATAATTACCGTTTTGGTAGTCTCGTTTTCGGCGGTGGGAATGTATTAATTCCTATGATGTTAGAGCAGTTTGTAAATCACGTTAATCCTCCCTATATGACAGCTGCAGAGTTTATTAATGGAGTAGGGTTAGTGCAAGCTATTCCAGGACCTATTTTTACCATTTCAAGCTATACTGGTGCAGTTGCAATGCACGATTATGGAATTCTACAACAAGTACTCGGAAGTTTTTCTAGCACTGTTGGTATATTTTTGCCGGGAGCTTTGCTCATCTTTTTCGTTTATCCAATTTGGAAACAAATAAAAACCCACCCACTAGTGGTTAAAGCTCTACCTGGTGTAATTGCCGCATCTTGTGGTCTGGTAATAGCTGCTGCATACCTGATGTTTTTACCGGTAGGCTTGAATTGGGAAATTCCGGGGAATTTTTATTACAGCAACATAGCAGACACAAATGTGTTTAACTACCGAGAAATTGCCTTAATTATAGTCACTAGTATTTTGCTTTATAAAACCAAAATCAAGTCTCCTTGGTATATAGTTGTCGCTATAATTTGTGGAGTGGTGATTTAGAATATCACCTTTAAAGTATCTTCATCTATTAGATAACCCTGCTATTTATGCACGATTCTATAGAAGCTAGCTAATACCGTCCCTACCTACTTCTTTGTCTATCTTCAGAATCATTCCTTGAAGTGCTTTTCCTGGTCCCACTTCGGTAAAGTGACTAGCACCATCTGCAATCATATGTTGAACAGATTGAGTCCACTTCACAGAAGAAGTAAGCTGAGCAATTAAATTTGCTTTTATTCTTTCTGGATCTACTTCTGCTTTGGTGCTTACATTTTGATAAATGGGACAAATAGGAGTATTGAAAGGAGTATCTTCTATTGCAGCTGCAAGTTCTGCACGTGCAGGTTCCATTAATGGGGAGTGAAAAGCCCCACCTACAGGGAGTTTAAGTGCTCTCCGTGCACCTTTTTCTGTAAGTAATTCACACGCTTTATCTATCCCAGTATTACTTCCAGAGATAACCAATTGACCTGGGCAATTGTAATTGGCGGCAACCACTATTTCATCTTCTATCGATGCACATACCTCTTCTACTACTTCATCATCTAAACCGATGATTGCAGCCATTGTGCTTGGATTTATTTCACAGGCTTTCTGCATTGCGGCAGCACGAATAGCTACTAGTTTTAATCCATCTTCAAACTCCAATGTTCCGTTTGCAACTAAAGCAGATATTTCTCCTAGACTATGTCCAGCTACCATTTCAGGATTGAAATCAGGCATAGTCTTAGCTAAGATTACAGAGTGTAGGAATACTGCTGGTTGCGTGATATTTGTTTGCTGTAAGCCTTCGGCGGTGCCATTAAACATCTCATCTGTAATTCTGAATCCTAGTATTTCATTCGCTTGTTCAAATAGTTCTTTTGCTTCTGAAGAGCTGTCGTACAACTCTTTTCCCATACCTACAAATTGTGCTCCTTGTCCAGGAAAAACGTATGCTTTCATATGATTTTAGTATTAACTTTAGTTGAATTTTGTATTGTTATCTTAAAACGGTTTGGTCTCTGCCTGGTCCTAAAGACACAATTTTTATTGGTGTTTTCACATCTTTTTCTAATGAATCGATGTAGGCTTTGAAAGTAGGGGGGAAGTCTTTTTCATCTCTTATTTTGGTTAGGTCTTCGCTCCATCCAGGATGAGATTCATACACGGATTTGAAATTATCTACATTTAAATCGAAAGGAACTTCATCGGTGCTAAAGATATCTCCTTTGTATGAGGTTCCAACGTTTACTTCATCAAATCCACTCAAACAATCTGCCTTCATCATACACAACTCGTCAACTCCACTTAGCATAATTGCGTATTTCAGTGCTACTAAGTCAAGCCATCCTGTTCTTCTTGGTCTTCCGGTTGTAGCACCGTATTCGTGGCCTACATCACGCAATCGTTGGCCTAAGTCATCATTTAGTTCTGATGGGAATGGTCCACTGCCGACACGTGTGCAATATGCTTTGAAAATACCGATTACCTTGTTGATATGTTTTGGAGCAATTCCTAAACCAGTTGAAACGCCACCTACAGTCGTATTGCTAGATGTCACGAATGGATAAGAGCCAAAGTCGATATCTAACATGCTTCCTTGAGCTCCTTCAGCAAGTATTTTATCACCATTTGATATATGCTCGTTTATTAGGTATTCGCTATTCACAAATTTAAAAGTACGAAGTCGTTCCACCGCCGTGAAGAATTCCTCTTCCATTTGCTCCAAATTGAAGTCTGTAAATCCAAATTGTTCTACAAGTTGTAAGGATCTAGTTTTCTTTTCGTGGTAATTTGCTTCGAAATTTGGAGCAAATAGTTCTCCTATTCTGAGTCCTCCACGACCAATTTTTTCGCGGTAAGTTGGCCCAATACCTCTTAGGGTGCTACCTATTTTCTTGTCGCCTTTTGCAGCTTCGCTTGCGGCATCAAGAATTTTATGGGTAGGCATAATGACATGTGCCTTGTATGAAATGCGCAAGTTCTCTTTCACATTTGCTCCTGCTGCTACTGTTCGGTCTATTTCTTCCATTAATCGAACAGGATCTATTACCACACCATTTCCTATAATATTCACGCAACCATCGTGAAATATACCTGAGGGTATAGTGTTTAACACGTGTTTCATGCCGTTGAATTCCAAAGAGTGACCTGCATTTGGTCCACCTTGAAATCTCGCTACTACATCATATTTTGGTGTTAAAAAGTCAGCAATCTTTCCTTTTCCTTCGTCGCCCCATTGTAGGCCTAATAATACATCTACCATTTATGCTTCGTTGTCTACTATTTTTACTTGATTATCGCAGTTTTTACATAAGCCAAATTCATCTACTAATGGCTCTCCGTATAAGTTTAATGAATGTCTAACTACTTCAAAATTAAGCAGTTCTGCCATTTTAGTTGTTATTTGTTGAATTCTTGGATCGCAAAATTCCATTACTTTGCCACACGTATTACAAATCATATGATCATGTTGTTTATAACCATATGCTTGTTCAAACTGTGCCATATTTTGGCCAAATTGATGCTTGATAACCAATCCACATTCTTGCAATAAGTCCAAAGTATTATATACCGTCGCTCTACTTACGTGGTAGTTTCTGTTTTTCATTTGAATGTAGAGAGTATCTACATCAAAATGAGTTTTATTGCTATAAATTTCGTCCAAAATGGCATACCGTTCTGGTGTTTTACGCTGTCTTTTTTTTTCTAAGTACTTGGTAAATAGCGCTTTTACTTCTTCTTTTATGCTTGTAAGCTCCTCCATGTTTATTCGCCAATAGATTCGGCGTGATCAAAAATTCGTTCTACTTTTATGTATTCATCAATGTTGCGGAGTTCTTTCATTAGCTTACTTAAATGGCTGGTATCTAATACTTCAAGCGTAAGTCGACCGGTGAAAGTCCCGTCTAAGCTTTCAAAACTCACTGATTTCATGTTTATTTTCAACTGTTTGGAAATAATGTCGGTAACTTTACCCACCAAACCCATACTGTCTATTCCCGAAATCTCTAGGGTAGCATAGTACGATGTAGGTTCGCTTAATTCTGTTCCCCATCTGGCTTTTATTATTCGATAACCATATTTGGACATAAGGTTCATCGCATTTTTACATTTGGTTTGGTGAATTTTTATTTCACCTCCAATGGTTATAAAACCAACTACCTTATCTCCAGGAATGGGATGACAGCATTTTGCAAAACTATAGGCTAAGTCCACACTAGCATCGCCTAATATGAGCTCGTCTGAACCTTTCTTTTTTTGTGAGGAATCTTCTCGTTCTATACCAGGTTTATGAACTTGTTTAGTTTCTATTAAAATTTCTTGTAGTTTTATTTTTTCCTTATCAATAGATTGATTACCAATTCGATAGGTTAGTTCTAGCTCGTCTACAACTTTAAAGTAATTAATTATTTTGTTGATATTGTCAGTATTGTATTCAAAACCTGCATTTCTCATTTTGCGGATTAATGCTTCTTTACCAACAGATGCTATACCTCGTTTTTCATCCTTTAAACTTTGTTTTATTTTGGTACGTGCTTTTGTAGTTTTAGCAAATTCAAGCCAGTCTTTGTTCGGCTTTTGCTTAGATGAAGTTAGAATCTCAATTTGATCTCCATTTTGAATTTGATAGCTAAGGGGTTGTAGTTTTCCATTTACTTTCGCACCTAAGCATTGTGCACCTACTTCAGTATGTATATCGAAAGCAAAATCTAGTGACGTAGATCCTTTTGGCAACTTACGTAACTGGCCCTTTGGTGTAAATGCAAAAACTTCTTCTGCATACAAATTCATTTTAAAATCATCTAAGAACTCAAGTGCATTTGAATCTTGCTCTTCCAGTGCCTCACGAATTTGTTTCAGCCATTTATCTAGACTGCTAATGTCATTTTCCTTGGATTTTTCTTTGTATTTCCAATGAGCAGCGTATCCTTTCTCTGCGATTTGATCCATTCGTTCGCTTCGAATTTGTACTTCAACCCATTGACCTTTTGGACCCATAACCGTGGTATGTAGGCTTTCATATCCATTACTTTTAGGTATTGATATCCAATCACGAAGACGTTCAGGATTAGGTTTGTAAATGCTTGTAACAATGGAATATACATTCCAGCAGTCCATTTTTTCATCTTCGGGTTCGCCATTTAGAATAATCCTAATTGCGAATAAGTCGTACACATCTTCAAAATCCAATTTTTTAGTAATCATCTTGTTAAGGATGCTATGTATGGATTTGGGTCTGCCTTTTATTTCGTATTCAATTCCTAGTTCATCTAAT
>JBEAPG010000001.1:0-21401 GCA_041164545.1 Bacteroidota bacterium | reverse complement strand
TAGAATACCGCACATTTCCCCTCGAATACTTGCCCTTGTCTTGAAATCAACCTCGATTTAAATCATTGAATTTATGTCAGTTATATCCTTCATTTGAGTAATCTAGATTTTACTATTCCTTTTTTAAATTCAAATAGTGTTATTTTGACACTGTGTTCCGTCAAAAAGGTCAAATTAGAGCGATAATTCGCAACGTTTATCCTTGTGTAGAAAATGGTAAATATGCGATAAAAAGAGTGCAAAATGAAGAGGTAAATGTGTGGGCAGATGTGTTTGCTGACGGCCATGATGTTATTCGAGCTTCGATACAATATCGCCATAGTAGCGAAAAAAAATGGCAAGAAGTGCCAGCTTTTGAAATTGATCAAGACAGATGGCATGCCAAGTTTATAGTTGCAAAAATCGGAACATACTATTATCGATTTACCGGATGGGCAGACTATGCCCTGTATTGGCAATATGGAATAGCCAAAAAAGCAGATGCAGGCTTAGATGTAAGTATAGAGTTATTGGAAGCAGAGCCTTTTCTTTCTTTTTTGCTAAAGAAAACCAAAACAGATGAAAAAAAATATGTGCAGTTGTGTATTAACACTTTTACAGATGAAAGCAAAAGAGATGAAGCCATTAAACTGGCCAAAAGTGCTAAACTAACAGCTTTATTTCAAAAATATCCTAACCAACCTTTTGTAGAATACAGCGATCCATACAGACTAGAGGTCGAGCGTGAAAAAGCAGTTTTTAGCACTTGGTACGAATTTTTTCCACGTAGCTCATCGAATAAGCAGAATGCGCACGGCACGCTAAAGGACTGTATAAAATTACTTCCCCGTGTTGCCGAATTTGGATTTGACACACTTTATTTCCCGCCTATACATCCCATAGGATATATAAACAGAAAAGGAAAAAATAACACTACATCTGCTGGTGCCGATGATGTTGGAAGTTGTTGGGGTATAGGTTCTACCGAAGGTGGACACACCGATATCCATCCGCAACTGGGAACTATTAAAGATTTTGAATCACTTGTAAAAGAGGCAAAAAAGCTAGGAATTGAAATCGCAATGGATTTTGCCTTGCAAGCTACACCCGACCATCCTTGGGTAGAACAGCACCCTACATGGTTCAAACAAAGACCTGATGGAACAATACAATACGCCGAAAACCCTCCCAAAAAATACCAAGATATTTATCCTATCTATTTCGAAACCGAAGACTGGGAAAATATGTGGGTGGAGTTTCTAAACATCCTTTTCTTTTGGATTAAAAAAGGAATTCGCGTATTTAGGGTCGACAATCCGCATACCAAACCTTTTATTTTTTGGGAATGGATTATTGCCGCAGTCAAAGAAAAACACCCTGAAGTAATATTTCTTTCTGAAGCATTTAGTCGTCCTAAAGTGATGGAAGAATTAGGCAAACTGGGTTTTAGTCAATCGTATACTTATTACACCTGGAGAAATAATAAACACGAAATTATAGAGTATGTAAATGAACTTACCAATGGCTTAATGAGCGAAACATATAGGCCAAACTTTTGGCCAAATACGCCAGATATTTTGCCATTTGCCTTGCAAAATAAAAGCACACACATATACTACACTCGCTATTTTATGGCAGCTACGCTTAGTAGTAATGTTGGCGTATATGGCCCCGTGTACGAACTGATGGTAAATGAAGCCATCAATGGAAAAGAAGAATATTTCAACTCCGAAAAATTTGAAATTGGACATTGGGATTGGAAGGAGAGAAACACAATAACTCAACTTTATACCATTGTAAACAAAACTCGAAGAGAAGTAAAGGCCCTGCAAAGGACCAACAATATCACATTCCTACAAATTGACAATGACCAACTACTTGCTTATTTAAAAGTAGGATCGGATGGAAGCAAAGTTATCTGCGTCGTTAGTTTAGACGGTCATCATCCACAAGCTTCGCAGTTGCACTTACACCCTTCGCAAATAGGAAAGGAATATCACGACGCAATAGAACTAACAGATGCACTAACAGGAAATAGCTACACATGGCACGGACATTCGCATTTTATACAATTGAGTCCGGAACAGCCTTGTCATTTATTCATAATCAAATAATGTAACTCGTATGGAATGGTCGACGCTTAAAAAAGACAATCCGGAATTAGCCAAGATAATGGCGAAATACATTGAGCCATACATCAAGAAAGCGAGATGGTACGGCGGCAAAATGAGTCAAGATAAGAACTTTATAGCAGACCACCTCTTGCCATTACAGCACAACGGCGAAATGTATTACCTTCTTCTTGTCGAAATTATGTACCAAGAGGGTTTTGTACATAACTATATGCTACCTATTGCTCGAATAAAAGAAGAAGAAATAGAAGATAACAAAGCAAAAATTTGCAAGCTTGATGAAGGATATGTCCTGATAGATGCGGTGTACTGTCACCCTTTTAGAGAATGTCTATTCAAAATGATGGTAGAGGGTAAAAGTGTAGCTCTAAAGTCAAGTAGATTAATCTTCGAAAAGGGAGCTATTCTAAAAAAGTACAAAAAGAATTATCAGGTTAGCACCAGAGTTTTAAATGCCGAGCAAAGCAATACTACCTTGGTGTATGATGAACAACTCTATTTAAAACTGTACCGCAGATTATTTCGAGACCCCAATCCCGACATTGAAATGGTGCACTTTTTGTCTGAAGAAACCTCATTTAAAAATCTTCCTGCATTTGGAGCGAGTATAACTTGGAAACGTACTGGCATTTACGATGTGTCGATTGGCATGCTTCAAGAAAAAATAGAGAATGAAGGAGATGCATGGGAATGGTGCACAGCTCATTTAAAAAATATATTTGAGCAATTAGACTATAACAAAAGTTTAACCTACCCTGAAGTAGAAACACTTAGCAGAATAAGTTTAAGTGACACTCCCACCGAAATAAAAGACTTAATAGGAAACACATTCTTAAATGGAGTAAAAACGCTCGCCATTAGAACTGCTGAAATGCATGTAGCTTCAGCCAGCAATAATATAAACCGTATTTTTTCAAGACAGACCTACAATAGTGATTATACGGTTTGGCTTAAAAACAGATTGAAATATCAATTTGAGGCGAGGTATGCATTGCTCGAAAGGAGCCGCGATAAACTTTCAGGCCTGGGACTTGAATATGCAGACTACTTCTATGATAATAAAACAAAAATCAAAAACGACATTTTTGCTTTTGACGAAGTAAACCTAACTGGACAGCGCATTAGAATACACGGCGACTATCACCTAGGGCAAGTACTTTTGAGCAAGGAAGATTTTTATATTCTTGATTTTGAGGGAGAACCAGAAAGTACAGTTCACGATAGAAAAGTGAAACAAAGTCCACTGAAAGATGTAGCAGGAATACTTAGATCTTTTCACTATGCAGTGTACGCCACCATTTTCAACTTAAAGAAAACCGAAACGGAGCAGAACCAACTTTTTGATATTGGTGAAAAAATGTATGCTTGGATAAATTCTATTTTTCTGTATCACTACATGGAAGTAATTTACCAAAGTAATCTCAACCTAGGATACCGACAAGAAATAACATATTTACTAAATTACCATCTACTAGAAAAAGCAATTTACGAACTTGGATACGAACTAAACTCACGACCAGATTGGGCAATCATACCCTTGCGAGGAATTTACATGATAGTATCTAAATAAAACGAAACTATGAGTCAAACAACCCAAGCACATAGTCGATTTACTGACTTTGATATAGACCTTTTTAAGGCAGGAAAGCACTACCGCTTATATGAAAAAATGGGCGCACACCCAATGCAGTTAAACAACGTCGATGGCGTATATTTTTCGGTATATGCTCCATCTGCAAAGTCAGTTCACGTTATTGGAGATTTCAATTTTTGGAATAACACCGAACATCCACTTTTTGTAAGATGGGATGGCTCAGGAATCTGGGAAGGATTTATACCCAACATAGAAAAAGGAACGCGATATAAGTATGCGATTCGAAGCGAAATTGGAAAAGGCAACTTCGAAAAAGGCGACCCTTTTGCTCGCTTTTGGGAAGTTCGGCCGAACACAGCATCTATTATTTGGCAAAATGAGTACAAATGGAAGGATTCTGCTTGGATGAAGGGCCGAAAAAGCAACAATAGCCTAGAAGCCCCGTACTCTGTGTACGAGTTGCAACCTGCTTCGTGGCGTTGGAATGCGGCAGAAAACAGGCCACTAAATTGGCGCGAAATGGCAGAAGAACTCCCAAAGTATGTTTCCAATTTAGGATTTACCCACGTGGAGTTTATGCCTGTAATGGAATATCCGTATGACCCTAGTTGGGGCTATCAAATTACTGGCTACTTTGCGCCCACTTCTCGTTTTGGAACACCCGAAGATTTTAAATATTTGATAGATGCCTTGCACAAGGCAAAAATTGGGGTGATACTCGATTGGGTACCTTCACACTTCCCTTCTGATGATCACGGTTTAGGCACATTTGATGGCTCGTGCGTGTATGAGCATCCGGATGTAAGACGTGGTTACCACCCAGATTGGAAAAGCCTCATTTTTAATTACGGCAGACCAGAGGTAAAATCATTTTTAATAAGCAATGCCTTGTTTTGGTTAGACCAATTTCACGCCGATGGGCTTAGAGTAGATGCTGTGGCAAGCATGCTATATCTAGACTACAGCAGAAAAGATGGCGAGTGGGAGCCAAATATATATGGTGGTCGCGAAAACCTTGAAGCCATCGAGTTTTTAAAAGAATTCAATTCTGCTGTATATGGCAACTATCCGGACGTGCAAACTATAGCAGAAGAAAGCACTTCTTTTCCTATGGTTACAAAACCTGTATTTGCTGGTGGTTTAGGTTTCGGTATGAAATGGATGATGGGCTGGATGCATGACAGCTTGCAGTTTTTTAGTCGAGAAACCGTACATAGAAAATACCACCAAAATGAAATTACCTTTAGTTTGGCGTATGCTTTTACCGAAAACTTTATGTTGCCTATAAGTCACGATGAAGTGGTTTATGGGAAAAAGAGTTTGCTAGACAAAATGCCTGGAGATGCGTGGCAAAAAAGAGCCAATCTTAGAGTATTTTTAGCTGCAATGTTTGCCCATCCTGGAGGTAAACTTTTGTTTATGGGTTCGGAATTTGGACAATGGCAAGAGTGGAATTTTGAGCACAGCCTAGATTGGCATTTGACTGAATATGATGACCACAAAGGCATTATGCAAACTGTGCGTGACCTAAACAAAGTGTATAAAGCAAATAAATCGTTCTTTGGTCATTCCTTTAGTCCTGAAGGCTTTGAGTGGATTGATTTTAATGACACGGCCAACTCAATTATGAGTTTTGTTCGTAAAAACGAGGAGACAAACGAATATGTGCTTTGTATATTTAATTTTACTCCAAACCCCCAACACAGCTACAGAGTGGGCACACCCAAAACGGGCATTTATAAACTACTGGTGAACACCGATGAAGCAAAATATGGGGGTAGCAATATGAAAATTGCTAAAACCCTAAAAACTGAAAATGTAGGATGGCAAGGACGCACGCAGAGCATTGTTGTGGATTTGCCACCGCTAGCAGGTATGTTTTTCAAATTAGATAAATAAAAACTTAAATTTATAGATGGATTATAACGACAATTTTGCACTGAATGTGCGACGTCCGCAGGAGTATGCTCCAAACGAACTAGAAACAGTAACCAAAGAAGGTGAAAACGTATTTTTTAAAAGTAAAAACGGAGTAATCCTAAAGGTACACGTAGTTACCGATTTCATTGTTCGTTTTCGTTTTGCAACTACAGGCTTTTTTCTTCCTGATTTTAGTTATGCATTAGATAAAAACTTTGAAGGTAGTTATCAGAAATTTGAGCTAAAAGAAGAAGAAAATTGCTGGACGATTCGCACTGCAGCTCTTAAAATCTGCATAAAAAAGAAAAACCTAAAAACCGTAATTACCGATGCCGTTACGGGCATCGAAATAAACAGAGATGAAAAAGGTTTCCACTGGGAAGAGCACGCTACGTACGGTGGAAACATAGTAATGATGAGTAAAACCGTACAAAACGGCGAGCATTACTTTGGTTTAGGAGATAAAGCAACCCAAATGAACTTGCGAGGGAAACGACTACAACTTTGGGGAACCGACGAATATGGCTTTGCGAAAGAAAAAGACCCGTTATACAAAAACATTCCTTTTTATACCGGAGTACACAGCAAAATGGCCTATGGTATATTTTTCGACAACACTTTTAAGTCGTATTTTGACTTTGCAAGTGAGCGAAAATCAGCGAGTAGTTTTTGGGCACACGGCGGCGAAATGAACTACTATTTCATATACGGACCAAAACCAATGGATGTTGTGGAGCGATATTCTAACCTTACCGGAAAACCGGAGTTGCCTCCGCTTTGGGCACTTGGCTTTCATCAATGCAAATGGAGTTATTATCCAGAAAAAGTAGTTCGCGATGTGTGCAATGAATTTAGAGAACGCCAGATTCCGTGCGATGCCATTTATCTGGATATTGATTACATGGATGGTTTTCGCTGCTTTACCTGGGACAATGAGAAGTTTCCAGAACCTACCAAAATGGTTGCAGAACTAGAAGAGCAAGGATTTAAAACGGTTGCGATAATTGACCCCGGAATAAAGATAGACGCTAACTACTCTGTTTTTAAAGAAGGGTTTGAAAAAGGCTATTTCTGCAAAAGAGCAGATGGCGATTATATGCAGGGCAAAGTTTGGCCAGGCGAGTGCTATTTTGTTGACTTTACTATGCCAGAAGCACGAGAATGGTGGGCAGGATTGTTTAAAGGTTTAGTAGCAGAAAATGGAATCCGTGGCATTTGGAATGACATGAACGAGCCAGCAGTGTTTGAAGTAGAAAGCAAAACATTTCCGCCGGATGTGCGACACGATTATGATGGGCACCCTTGCAGCCATAGAAAAGCACACAATGTATATGGAATGCAAATGGCAAGAGCTACATTCCACGGTGTAAAGAGAAATAGTAGACCCAATAGACCATTCGTAATTACCCGATCTATGTATAGCGGAACACAACGCTATTCTGCTACTTGGAGCGGAGACAATGTAGCAACCTGGGAACACCTTTGGCTTGCCAATATTCAGTGCCAACGAATGAGCATCAGTGGTCATTCTTTTATTGGGTCTGATATTGGTGGTTTTACAGAGCATCCTAGTAGTGAGTTATTTGTACGCTGGATACAATTAGGCGTTTTTCATCCGATGATGCGTGTGCACAGTAGCGGAGACCACGGTGCCCAAGAACCTTGGAGTTTTAGCGATGATGCAACGCGATTAGCCAAAAAATTTATTGAACTGAGATACAAGCTAATACCGTATTTGTACACTACTTTTTGGCAAAACACAACGACGGGCGCCCCTATGATACGACCGCTGGCATTCGTAGATTGTGAAGACCCTAGCACCTTGTATAGAAATGATGAGTTTTTGTATGGTGATCACATTTTTGTTTGCCCGATTGTAGAACCAGGTGCTACGAGCAGGTATTTATACTTACCCAAAGGCAATTGGTACAACTACTTTAGCTTAGAAATGGTAGAAGGTGGAAATGAGATAAATGTGAAAGCAACACTAGAAGAAATGCCCATGTTTGTTCGAGCAGGAGCCGTAATTCCTCACTATCCGGTTATGCAATATACGGGTCAGTATAAACTCGAAAAACTAAAACTGGTTGTATTTCATAGCACTACAAAAGTGCGCAGCGAGTTGTACGAAGATGCAGGCGATGGCTATGAATATCAGAAGGGAGTTTTCAATATTAAAACGTTTACCCAGCTTGGTAACGGAAAAGAAATAACGGTACGCCAGCACAATACAGGTAAGTTTATACCAGACTACCAAACCTATGAAATGCATTTAGTCGGTCTTCCATTTATTCCATCAAAACTGCTCATTGATGATGAAGAGCGCGAAGCCGAATTTAAACTAGACACAGAAAATGGCTCATACAGTGTAGATGTGCCAGCTGGTTTTGAAGTGGTAAAGATTTTAGCATAAAAAAGCGTTCCTTATTCTAAAACAAGGAACGCTTTCTATTTCACACACTGCTTAATTACCAGTCGCTGGACTTCGCTTTTGCAGGTCTGCTTAGTCCTGCAGTAAAAGCGCCAATAAGTTCGTCTATAAATGCGGTAGTTTGCTCTACATATGCTGGATAGGTGTCTGCTTGATAAAGCGGATCTTTCTTGTCCTCCCATTTGGTAATATCAAAATAAGATGGTTTTGCCCAGTTTATTCGGTCTATTACATATCGGTATTTTCCATCTTTAAATTCAAAGGTTAAATTATAGTTGACATAGCTTTGAGCAGTGGTATTTCCTTTTTTATCAGTTAACACTACCTTAAAACGTGCTTTGCATTCTATTTTTTCGCCTGCTGCATTATTTTTTATTGTTCCATTTGGGTTTGGGTAGTATTCGTTAATCCAAGTAAGCGCTCTACCATGCAAATCTGCAGCACTTGCACCCGCTACATTTACTACAGCGGCATATTCCGCTAAACCTGATTCTTTGTTTACGGGAATTTTATTGTCTTGAGCAGTAACCAATTGCGAAACTATAAGCGAAAGTGCGATAAGTATATATTTCATTTTATTCATTTATTTTCTTTGATTCAAACGGACGTGAAGTCCAAATAGTACGCCAAATGTAGAAAATTATAAGTCATTTCAAACGCAATTAAACCATCCAAAATGTGCAATTAAAGCGTCATTGGTTAACTTGTGTCATTCCAATACTACTTTTATTGCTCTCGTTTTATTTTCTTTGCAGAAGTGAATTACTTAAGCCATTTCTATTTCGACCGGTCTGAAGACAATAAATATTACAATATTGGTTTGATTTTGCCAGACCTAGCTCGAAGTCATATTTCTAAACTTAGAATAAATCCGTATAGAAATATTGAGTTTACCACTTTTGAAATAACCTCTATAAATGATGGTTGCAACAAGCACTTCGCTAGCGACAGAAAGTTCCACAATTGGATGACTTTTGTAGATTTAACTACACGTGCTACCGATATGATTCGCGAGAGCGGAGACAAGGATATAAACCGAGACTATTTCATTACGCATATTTTAGTTGAGCTTTTGCTTGATAAAATATTAGTAGATAAAAACCCAAGCTTGCCAGATGATTTTTATGAAATGGTAGCAAGCGTAGAAATGGATTGGATACTAAAATATATGCGTTACGCTGGTTTGCAAGATGATGAATTGTGGAAAGGGCAACACCGCAGATTTATGAAAGCGGGCTTTTTGCGCAACTATACAAGCATAGAAAATGTAGTAAATGCGGTAGAGCAAGTGAGTGTAAAAACGGGTTTATTAGAAATGAATGACGCTCAAAAAGAATTATTAATCGAAATTTGTGAAACAATAGAACCAGAATTAGAACGTTCTATTGATGCACTTGAAATACAGTTGCTTTAACCGAATAAATACGTGATTAAACTTACTACTTGTTTTACCATACTCATTACAATCGGCGCAATTTTTTCGGCTGATACTGTTTTTGCTCAATCTACCCCTAAATATAGTAACGAATTTTTATCAATTGGTGTAGGTGCAAGGGCATTTGGTATGTCAAACAGCGTAGTAGCCTCCACCAATGATGTAACATCTGGATATTGGAATCCGGCAGGTCTCACCGCTCAAGATGACAAATTGCAAGTTGCTTTTATGCACTCCGCCTATTTAGCCGGCATTTCTAATTATGATTACTTAGGCCTTAGCACCAAGGTAAAAGAAAACGGAGCGCTTAGTTTTTCTATGGTTCGTTTTGGTATAGACGGAATTCCAAACACATTAGACCTCATACGAAACGGTCAGATTAATTATGATAGGGTAACTAGCTTTAGCGCAGTAGATTACGGTTTTTTTGTAAGCTATGCTCAAAAGGCTTTGAAAGACGGACTGAGTTTTGGTGGAAGCGCTAAAATAATAAACAGAAGAGCTGGCGAATTTACAACAGCTTGGGGTTTTGGTGTTGATGCAGGCGTAAAATATGAAACGGATAATGATTGGACCTTTGCTGCTATAGGAAGAGATATAACTACCACCTTCAATGCTTGGAATTTTAATTTTACCGATGCCGAAAAAGATGTTTTTACCCAAACCGGAAACGAAATTCCAGTAAACTCATTAGAACTTACATTACCCAAATTTATACTAGGTGCTGCCAAAAAAGTAGAATTCAATGATGATTTTAGTCTTTTGACAGAATTGAACACCGATATAAACACTGATGGTCGAAGAAATACACTTATACAAACCAATGCCATTAGTATAGACCCACATTTGGGAATTGAAGCAAGCTACAAAGACATCATTTACTTGCGCGGTGGAGTTGGCAATATCCAACAAGAAAAAGACCTAAACTACCAGCAGCAGTGGACGTTTCAACCCAATATTGGCGTAGGCTTGCAGCTTAAAAATCTTACTTTAGATTACGCTTTAAGCGATATTGGCGATCAAAGTGCTGCCTTGTACTCACACGTATTTAGCATACGCGCTGCCATTAATCCGATTTTGGACTAGAATACGCCCGTTTTAAGCATTTCAATGCTTACTCTTTTTGTTCATTTTAACTTAAGTAAAGTTAAACTTGCATTCTATTTTACAATATTCAATTCATTTTGAGCAAAATAATGGGTGAACAAAAAATAATAATCGGATGCATGTCTTGGGGCGCTTGGGGTAAAAAGTATTCTACCCAGGAACAAACCGACCTCATTCATTTTTGCGTAGAAAATGGAAACACCATTTTTGACCACGCAGATATTTATGGCGACTATACCACAGAAGCCGAATTTGGCAATGCACTGGCACAGAGCGGTATTCGCAGAGAAGAAGTAAAACTCATTACCAAGTGCGGAATCCAGAATATGGGAGTTACGCGTCCAAACAAAGTAAAGCACTACAATTATTCCAAAGACTACATTATTTGGAGTGCTGAAGAATCATTACGCAACCTAAAAACGGATTATTTAGACACCTTTTTGTTGCATAGGCCGAGTCCACTTATGCAGCCATACGAAATAGCGGAGGCTATTCATCATTTACAACAAACAGGAAAAATAGTAACATTTGGGGTATCCAATTTTACACCTTCGCAAGTAGATTTAATTTTAGATCTCATCCCTATTTCGACGAATCAGATTGAGTTTTCACTTACCCAGCACACAGCTATACATAATGGAAGCTTAGATCAAATGCTACGAAAACAGATACAGCCAATGAGTTGGAGTCCGCTAGGCAGCGTGTTTAAGTTAGAAAACGAACAAACAACCAGAATAAAAAAAGCAGTGAAAAGCTTAGCTACGAAATACGGCGTTTCTGAAGATGTTCTTCTGCTCAGCTGGGTACTAAAACACCCAAGCGGAGTTTCCCCAGTTATCGGTACCACCAATAAATCACGCATACAAAATGCAAATAAAGCCTTAGAAACAGAACTAGAATTAGAGGATTGGTTTATGCTTTTAACTGAAAGTCAGGGACATGATGTTCCGTAGGGGAATTTCTAAATGTAGATAGTTAGGGAATTTAGCTGTTTAACTAAAAATGAGATTACAAATCTGGGAAGGTTAAAAACAAAAAGGTATTGTCCCAATTAATGTGTCTGAATTTGAAAAACGAAAACACTAATGCGACCAAACCGACCTTTTTTATTTTACCCATTTTCAAGGTATTGGAGCGAAAAAAATTAAGCAGTGCGAGCGAGCAGTATTTTTTATCGCGAAATAGAAAATAGAGAAATACCTGAAATGTTGTTCGTAAAATGTGAAACACCTTTTAATTTTTAGCGGAAAGACCGTAGCAAAATGGAGTAAAATAAAAGAAGTCTAGCTTTTTTGTTACTTTTTCAGTAATGGAAAAAGTAAAGTAAAAAAAAAACGCTTGCCCGCCTTCGATACAATTTACCCCACCAAGGCGGACTCGTCCTTACGTCGAAAATCACTCAGCCTGACAAGCTACTTTTCAGCTTTGGAAAAACTAAGAAAAAAAAGTGAAGCATTGTAGACACCCAATATATGACTTTTTACTTGGGTGAGAATAGAGCAGATAAACAAAATATTGCATCATAAAAAAAGGAGAGCTATTGCCCTCCTTGCTGTGGTGTGGGGCGGGATCGAACCGCCGACACAAGGATTTTCAGTCCTTTGCTCTACCAACTGAGCTACCGCACCATTTTTTTTAGTCCTTTTCCGCCACCGGCGGATACCGAACCAATTCTACACCCCTTCGAATGCGGCTGCAAAAATAAACAGATTGTTCAATTACAAAAACATTTATTTAAGAAGTAATCTATTTTTCTGCTATCCTCATTTTGTTCTATTTTTGAAACCAATAGCAATGCAGTATTTACAACAATTTCTTTTCGTCATTTCTCTTGGTGTAGCTATCTACTTTTTTGCCAAAAGTGTTAAGCGTATTCGCCGCAATATCAATCTGGGTAAAGATGAAACCATAAACGATAACAAGGCAGAACGTTGGAAAGTGATGGCGCGTGTAGCACTGGGCCAAAGTAAAATGGTAGTTCGTCCTATTGCAGGTTTTTTTCATATCATTATATACTTGGGTTTTATCCTCATCAACATTGAGGTATTAGAAATATTAATTGACGGAATTTTTGGTACCCACAGAGTGCTTTCGTTCTTGGGCCCGGTTTATGACCTTGCTATTGGTTTCTTTGAAATACTTGCATTCTTAGTACTTATTGCTTGTGTGGTTTTCTTATCACGCCGATTTATTGCAAAAATCCCTCGTTTTCACTCACCAGAAATGAAAGGATGGGCAACTAAAGATGCTACGTATATCTTGCTTATAGAAATTATATTGATGGCCGCTTTGCTCAAAATGAATGCCGCCGATCAAATTCTTCAAGCTAGAGGCGCAGAGCATTTTTTAGAAGCAGGTAGTTTTCCTGTTTCACAGTACTTAACCGGATTTTTTGAAGGGTACAGCACACCCACTTTAGTAGTTTTCGAGCGCATATTCTGGTGGTTTCACATTTTAGGAATCTTATTTTTCTTGAATTATGTGCCATATAGCAAGCACTTGCATATCCTACTGGCTTTTCCGAATACGTGGTATAGCCGCCTTAAGCCAGCTGGTGAATTTCCCAATATGCCAGAAATAACCAATGAGGTTAATCTTATGCTCGACCCAAGTAAGGCCGATCCAAATATGCCACCACCAGAAAAATTTGGTGTAAATGACATAACCGATTTAAGTTGGAAGAATATTCTAGATGCATATACCTGTACCGAGTGCGGTAGATGCACAAGTTCTTGCCCTGCTAATATTACAGGCAAAAAACTAAGTCCGCGAAAAATAATGATGGACACGCGCGACCGAGCTGAAGAATTGGGAGCAGCCAAAGATGCAAATGGTGCAGACTTTCACGATGGCAAGTCTCTTCACGACTATATATCGCACGAAGAATTGTTAGCTTGTACTACGTGCAATGCATGCGTGGAAGCCTGTCCGGTAAATATAAATCCTGTAGAAATCATATTTGGAATGCGTCAATACCAAGCCATGGAAAAAGCCGACATGCCGCAAGAATGGAATATGATGAATAGTAATATCGAAAATAATCAGGCGCCGTGGCAATTTTCACCTACAGATAGGGCCAATTGGACGAATGATGTGTAAGCAAAGCAACGTTTTGTTCACTTTTGTGTTCTATTAAATCAATGGCAAGAAATTTTCTTCTTCTTAGTGCTTTCTTTTTTTGTTTTTCATTTGCTTTCGGCCAGTCTTATACCATCAGCGGACGCGTAACAGACAACTCTAGTGCTGGCGTTCCTTATGCAAGTATTGCGCTTTCCAAAACAAGCGATACCAGCGTTGTGCAATTTGCTGTAGCCCAAGACGATGGCTCTTTTGTAATGAAAGAAGTAAAAGCGGGAGAGTATTATTTTGTTGTAGCTTGTGTTGGGTATGACGTAATGCATTATCCAATAACGGTGTTTGAAAACAAGAATGACATTGTACTCGAACTGCCATCAGGTACTTTGAGTATGAGCGAAGTCCTCGTAAGAGCTAGAAGCATTCCTATTCTTATGAATGGAGATACAGTGGTGTACAACAGCAGTAGTTTCAAAACGCAAAGCAATGCATCGGTAGAAGATTTAATAAAAAAGATGCCTGGCATACAAGTGAATAAAGATGGTACTGTAGCCGCAGAGGGCCAGGCAATTACCAAAGTGCTTATAAACGGAAAAGAGTTTTTTGGCGGTAATGTACAGGCAGCAACCAAAAATTTAGATGCTGGCTTAGTAGACAAAGTAGAAGTGGTTGACAGAAAATCTGACGATGACGAATTTAGCGGGAACGACAATAACCAAAGAGAAAAAGTAATAAATCTCGTACTTAAAAAAGAAACCAATCGCGGTTATTTTGGAACGCTTCGCGGTGGTTATGGCACAGACGATTATTATGACGCAAGTGGTAATATCAACTTTTTTCAGGATGCTACACAACTTTCAATCATTGGCGGATTGAATAATATAAACAGAGATTTGTATGGCTGGCGCGAAATGTCAACCTTAAACTCTTTTGAGATAAGACCTTTTAACGGTGATAATATGTCGTGGAATTGGAATACCGGCATAAAAACAAATAAAGGAGTGGGTGCAAACTTGCATTTTGAACCTGTAAAGGGAATGAAAGCGGACATTGCATATGTTGTTTCGGATGTGCAAACACTACAACAATCTACAAACAACTCAGAAGTTTACCTTACCAATAACACGCTATTCTCAGAAACCGAAACCGATGGTTTGGGCATAAAAGACAATCATCAAATCAATACTAAAATAGAATATGAACCCGATACATTGAACCGTATTGTTTTTAGGGGGCAATTTTCTAAAATGATAAATGATGGTTTTACAGGAAATAGAACCGCTAACTTTTATACCGAGCAAGACATTATAAACAGCGGTGTAAATCGCACAGATGTAAACGAAGGAAACGACAACTTTGCAACAAAACTGCATTGGACCAAAAAGAACAGAAAAAATACAGACAATTATTTGCTCGCCTCGCTTTATGTAGGTGGAGCCAATAACACCTCTGACGTTTCCACCTATTTTAACACAGTTTCTGGTTATTTACTTCCCAAACCAACTACAGAAAATCCAAAGCTTCAAAAATTGCTGACTACTCAGGAATCTACTATTGCTACCACTACCGGTTATCAAATAAAATTAAATGACAAGTGGGGAATTAGACCTGGATTTAATTGGATGCAATCCGACTACAGCCACGACTTTACCTGGATACCAGAAGGTGAGGAAATACTTACAAGCAACAGTCCTAAAGGCACCGTAAAGGCACGAAATATGGAGTACTACATGCATATTTCGTATAAGGTAGATTCGTTTACCACGTTATACATCGTGCCAGAATTAAACCAAAGTATAGAAACAAGAAGTTTTACCACAGACAAACTATATACCTACGATTTTAATCAGTTCTTCTTTATTCCATACATGTTTATTCGGTCTAACAAGCCGCACAAATACAATTTTCACTTTAACCTTAGAGCGCAACTGCAACGTCCGCAAGTGAGCCAGGTTTTACCTGTAACCGATAATAGCAATCCTTATTCTACAACTATAGGGAACATTGAATTGCAGAACAATATGAACTACAACAACGCATGGTCGTATCGCCGTATGTTTGGTCTGGGTAAGTCTATTTCACTTAATGGTTGGAATTCGTATACCATTAATCCTGTTACCAATTCGAACAGAATAACAGAAGATAATTATTCGATTTCAGAAGTATTGAACTATAAAAATAGGATTTATAGTAATACTGGATTTGAAGTAGCTTGGCCAATAAAAGCCATAAAGGCTCAGATGGAATTTGATATCGATTACAACTTTAATCAAGCTTATTTCATACAAAACGGTTCAGAATTATTAAGTAAAAACAATGGCATAGCGGCAGGTCCGTCTATTGCGTTCAATGAATTTGATATGTGGAGTTTAGACGCTGATTATATGCTAAACTACAAGGTTGGTAGTATAGGAGGCCGAACCAATAATGCATTTGTTTACCACGAAATAGACCTAGAATTTGTATTCACACCCATTGATAGAATTGAGTTTAGCAACACCTTATATTGGGAAATATATGGTAGTAACAGCGCAGTTGGAGCCATTTCTATACCTATACTTTCTTCCGAACTTTCTGTTTTCATAGATAAAAGTCAAAAATGGAGTGTAGGCGCTAAAGCGTTTGACATCTTCAATAAAAACCAAAATTTGTGGAGATGGTGGAGTAACAATAGCTTTACACAAAACCAAAACATAGCTGTACAACGCTACATTATGGGTACACTTACCTATAAAATTAATACGCCAGCTGGAAGAGATCAAAATTCTTCCGAGCATAGAAGGCATTGGTAATTCCGATTTATTGTAAATTGCAAGCCGAATGAGTGAGAAAATACATGTTCCCACGGTGGCAGAGCTAACAGCCAAAGGCGAAAAGCCTGATGTGCTCTTTTGGGTAGGATGCGCAGGTAGCTTTGACGAGCGTGCACAGAAAATTACCAAAGCATTTGTAAAAATACTGCATCACGTAGGTATAAAATATGCCATATTAGGCACGGAAGAAAGCTGCACAGGAGATCCAGCAAAACGAGCAGGAAATGAATTTTTATTTCAAATGCAAGCAATGGCTAACATTGCCACACTAAATGCCTATGAAATTACCAAAATTGTAACAACTTGCCCGCATTGCTTTAATACCATTAAAAATGAATACCCAAGTTTGGGTGGCACTTATGACGTAATTCATCACACACAATTACTGCAGGAGTTGATAGACGATGGCAAGCTAACTTTTGGTAAAGATGCCTTTAAGGGTAGAAAAATTACGTACCACGACAGCTGCTACCTTGGTAGAGCAAATGGAGTATATGATGCCCCTCGAAGAGTGCTTGAAGCATTAGACGCAGAATTGGTAGAAATGAAGCGATGCAAGAAAAACGGATTGTGTTGCGGTGCCGGTGGTGCTCAAATGTTTAAAGAAGCAGAGCCGGGTAAGAAAGAAATAAATATAGAACGTACCGACGAAGCACTTGCCACAGGTGCATCTATCATATCTGCAAATTGCCCTTTTTGTACCACAATGATGGGCGACGGCGTGAAAAATGCCAACAAAGAAAACGAAGTAGAAGTACTAGACTTAGCAGAATTGGTAGTACAAGCCAAAGATTTATAGACTATGGGCAAACTAGCGAAGTTTCTCTTTTCTATTCCTTCGCTTTTATTTATTGGGTATATTGTTCTTCGCTATGCACAAATAGCCACAAATAGTCTAGCTGGTGACGAGCCTTTTAGTGTGTACTTTGCTCAAATGCCATTGGCAGATATTTTACGACATTTAAAACCAGGTAACAATCCGCCTTTGTATGAATTGTTCCTTCATTTTTGGATACAACTTTTTGGCATTAGTGAACTCGCTGTTCGCATACCTTCCCTCCTTTTTGGTGCAGGAACTACAGTCGTTTTATATAAAATAGGAGCACAATTTTTTAAGAAGGAAATTGGCCTTTTGGCAAGTTTAATTTTTATGTTTAATAATTATGCGACTTACTTTTCTCACGAAGCTCGGGTGTATGCACTCTTTGGATTACTTACGGCCCTCAGTTTTTATTTCTTCTTCAAAATTTTAAATAATGATGAGCGATGGATTACCATTATATGGTTTGGATTACTGAACGCCGTACTTATTTATGCGCACTATTTCGGTATAATGGTTATTGGAATAGAAGTAGTTTGCTTTCTACTTTTCAAACCCATACAGCAACAAAGTCTACTCAAGTATGCTGCTTCCCTTGGCATAACACTTCTATTATTTTCACCTTATCTACCCGTTGTTTACACTCAATTTTTTAAAACCAAAACTGATGGTACATGGCTAGTTGCTCCGCAAGGCTGGGCAACTATGGAGTACATGTTTATTCAGTTTTCCAATACCAAAACCCTTGCTCGCATTTGCATCGGCTTACTTGCTTTTGGCACTTTACTTTGGGCTTGGAAATGGACTAAAACAGAGAGAAATACGAAAGTAGTTTGGCTTTGGTTTGTATTACCATTTTTAGGCATGTTCATAGTTTCATACTGGGTTCCTATGTTTCACAACCGGTACTTAATGCACGCCTTTGTCGGGTATAATTTATTACTCAGCCTCGCTGCTTTTCGCGTATTACCACTTCCCGTTGCCAGATACATAGTACCATTTGCTCTTTTGGGCAGTTTCATATATAAAAACACGGCAAACGTGGATAATGCAAGACACACAAGAGAAGCAGTATCAAAAGTGCAAGAACTGCAAACAGTAGACACACGTGTAGTTATGTATCCGAAATACCGCATTTTTGGGTACGCCTATTATTTCAACCAAAACAGATTCAAAGACTACGATAGAGAATACGGATATTACAATGTAATAGAAGGATTTCACGAAGAAAACTTGTACGCCATAAACCAATATTCTGAAGCTAGGATAGATAGTAACTGCTGCGATAAACTTATTTTTATGATGACAGATGCAGGGCCCAAGGAGCAATTACTAGCCGATTTTGAACAAGAATTTGAATTGGTAGATTCATTTCATTTTCCTGAAATAATTGAAGTATACGAATTCAAAAGAAAGGAAAGAAGCGAATCGAAGAAGGCCAGCAATCTTCCATAAGATTAAGAAATTTAATTGTTCAGCTCTCTTTTTCGCTCTCTTTTGGAAATATAGTCTAGCACTGCTTCTGCGGTGGTATACCAATTCTTCCCTTCCTTGTAAGCATCTATTTTACCGCGACGTGCCAATAAGCTGACGTACTCTTGCCCATAAGGCACCGATTCATCTTTTACAATATTGCTAATTGGCTGATAGTCTTCGGCATAGTTTTCTATATTACTCAAATAAATATCTAAACTTCGTTCTGCAGCTTGGCACATGAGTAATAAAAGCTTGGAGTAGTCTTCTTTATTAGCAGCGTTTAGTGCTGCATAATATTTCTTTCTATCCGCCTTTAAAATAATGGCAGGAGGATAGCCCATGCTCATTAGGAAAAGATTATCGACCAAGCGGACGGTTCGACCATTTCCATCGGTGTAAGGATGTATCCAAACAAACTGATGATGAAACCATGTAGCTAATACAACAGGATGAAAATGAGGTATTTGCGCATTGAAATCTTCAATCAGTTCATTCATTAAATCATACACTTTAAGTGCATTGGGCGGGGTAAAATTGGCTCCCGTTATTCTGACACCCGAAGTTCTATACCTTCCCGCAAAATCAGGCATTATATTCTTAAGCACTAGAAAGTGAATACTAGAAATACTACTATCAGAAAACTGAAATTGCGGAGAAACCAGTTCTTCTACCCTAGCTATCGCCTCTTGATGATTTACTACTTCAAAATGCTCTCTTAATGATTTTCCACCCACGGTTATGCCATCTTGCACCACCATTTTGGTTTCAACTAAAGTTAACGTATTGCCCTCTATGCTATTGGAATTATAGGTCCACTCAATCGCCAATTCTTCGCGCAAGCGTGCTAAGCCCGCAGATTGCAACGGACGATATGCGTCAAGCTTTTTCTTTTTTTCGGATATTCTATCCAAATAAGCTTGTACAGTGGCTATATCTTCTCTTCCAATCACAGCACAAATATCGGTATAATTCTATTATGTATTTTCCGATATTTATTTTTTTATACTTTATTGTCCTTATTTTCGTTTTTGAATAATATGAAATATTGGTTGTATACCCTACTTGCCATTCCTGTTTTACTTGCTTTTGCCAGCGCTAAAAAGCCAATTCGGAGCAAGCTCTTACCTAAAAACTTTGTATATGTACCTGCAGGAAAGGTATTTACCAAAACTGCAAATCAGGATAACTTATGGCATTTGAAAGCGGGAGAAAAGAATCCAAATGTTATGGGCTTGGACTCGTGTGCAGCATTCTTCGTTGCCGAAAATGAAACAACGAACGGAGAATACCTCCTGTTTCTTAACGACCTAAAAGCAAAAGGAAAAATGGAAGAATACACCAAAAACCTTCCCGACACCACAGTATGGAGAACAGAACTAGCCTACAACGAACCTTATGTTAATTATTACTTTCAACATCCTGCTTATACAGATTACCCAGTAGTAGGTATAAGCCTAGAACAAGCAAAAGCGTATTGCAGTTGGTTAAATACCAATTATGAAAGTAAAAAAGAAGGAAACGTTTCTTTTTATATCCCCACTAAAAAAGAGTGGATTCGTGCATCTCGAGGTGAGAGCAGTGCAACATACCCTTGGGGTGGGCAGTATCTGCGTAATTCAAAAGGTATGTTTCTAGCAAATTTTAAAGCAGTAGATAATTCTAAGATTAGGCTTGACATAAAAACCAACACTTACCAAGTGCTTTCAACAAACCCAGAATTGAGTGGTGTTTTTATCACTACACCTTCCAAGAGTTACTTTCCAAATCAATTTGGCGCTTATCAGATGGTAGGAAATGTGGCAGAAATAATAGCGGACGATACAGTAGCAATGGGCGGAAGCTGGTATGATGTAGGATATGACATTAGAATAGAAAGCGAAAAATCTGCAACTAAACCTGCTTCTACTATTGGGTTTAGAGTTGCAGCGCGTATTACAGAATAGCTTACTTTCTACACGAAATTACTTCGTACTTTCCACTTTTAAGCACTTGTTTTACAGACTTAAAATGTTTAGGAAGATGTGTTTTGTAATTCAGATGCGTATTTGCGACCAACATAAACGTTCCATTTTCAGCTAAATGTTCGGCAGCTTCTGCGAAAAGTTTCAAACTAATTTCGATGGTATTTTCATACTCAAAATGAAAGGGAGGATTACAAAAAATGTAGTCAAACTCCTTTTCTTTGATTGCATTTAAACTATTGCTCCAATGGAAATGAGCCTTATCTTTTGATACATTCAATTTAGCAGAACTCACCGCCAAATGACTATTATCCAGCATATGTATTTCACAATTTGCATTTTTATTGCGCACAAATGCACCCACAACTCCATTGCCGCAAGCTAAATCCAACACCTTATCAGTATCCTTAAATTGAGGCAATTCTGCAAGTAGCAAAGTAGTAGCTATGTCTATTTTATTGGCTGAAAACACGCCGGCAAATTGTTTTAAATTCAGATTTAAATCATTAGGCACCGTATGAAAAGCGGAGAAGCTTGGACTCTCCTTTTTGGGCGATTTTAACATCAATACACGCGCCTTTTTTACAGCTAATGTTTGCTCCGTTTCTTCAAAGTAGCGTTGTGCAATTTCTACATATCCAGCAGTAAAATTACGTGT